>NZ_JAMYLG010000027.1:0-68490 GCF_040317865.1 Mesorhizobium sp. M1365 | reverse complement strand
GAAGTAAGGGCGCGCGGCAGCATTCCCTCCCCCTTGTGGGGAGGGTTAGGGTGGGGGTCCATCTTCGTAAGAATCCAAATGCGATAGCCCTGCCTCGAGGGGGGAGATCTGCAACTTCGCCGTCCGCGCTTACTTCCTCGCTGGTCAAAATCCTCGCGGCTTGGCACAGTCGGGCAAAGAGGAGCCTGTTGATGCCGAAGACCGCCAATGCGACGAAACCAAAACCCTGGGCTGAGATGGCGACGCATCTGGTCGATGTCGCTATGGGTCGCAAACCCGCCGATCTCGTCATCCGCAACGGGCGCTGGGTCAACGTCCATTCGGGCGAGATCATCGCCGGCACCGACATTGCCATTGCCGGCGGCCGCTTTGCCTATTGCGGGCCGAACGCCGGCCATGCCATCGGCCAGGGCACTAAGGTGGTCGATGCCGGCGGCCGCTATCTGGTGCCGGGGCTTTGCGACGCGCATATGCATGTCGAGAGCGGCATGGTGACGGTGACGGAATTCTGCCGCGCGGTGATCCCGCATGGCACAACTTCGATGTTCATCGATCCGCATGAGATCGCCAACGTGCTCGGCCTGCCGGGCGTGCGGCTGATGCACGACGAGGCCGTCGCCATGCCGGTCAACGTGCTTGTGCAGATGCCGTCCTGCGTGCCTTCGGCACCGGGGCTGGAGCATGCCGGCGCCGAGCTGACCGTCGCCGACGTTGCCGAAGCGATGACCTGGGAAAACATCATCGGGCTCGGCGAGGTGATGAATTTTCCGGGCGTCGCCGCCAACGATCCGGTGATGTCGGGCGAGATCGCGGCGACGGTGAGGGCCGGCAAGACCGTCGGCGGGCATTATGCCTCGCGCGATCTCGGCCTGCCGTTTCACGGCTACGTCGCCGGCGGCCCGGAGGATGACCACGAAGGCACGCGCGCCGAGGACGCCATCGCGCGCGTCCGCCAGGGCATGAAGGCGATGCTGCGGCTGGGCTCGGCCTGGTACGACGTGGCCTCGCAGATCAAGGCGGTGACCGAGAGCGGCCTCGACCCGCGCAACTTCATCCTGTGCACCGACGACAGCCATTCCGGTACGCTGGTGCACGAAGGCCATATGGACCGGGTCGTGCGCCACGCCATCAGCCAAGGGCTGACGCCGGTGACGGCGATCCAGATGGCGACGCTCAACACCGCCCAGCATTTCCGGCTGGAGCGCGAGATCGGCTCGATCGCGCCGGGACGGCTCGCCGATCTGCTGATCGTCTCCGACCTCGCCGAAATGACCATCGACGAGGTCTATGGCCGCGGCGTCAGGCTGGCCAAGGGCGGCAAGCTCGAAATCGACATTCCGGCCTACGACTATCCGAAGACGGCGAAGAACACCGTCAAGCTCGGCAGGAAGCTCAAGGCAGGCGATTTCGACATCGCCGCACCCCTGGGCGCCAACGAGGTGCGGGTGCGGGTCATCGGCGTCATCGAAAACCAGGCGCCGACGCGGGCGCTGGAGGCCGATCTTGCCGTCGAGGACGGGCTGGTCGCCATGGACCGTCGCAACGATGTCTGCCAGATCGCGCTGGTCGAACGCCACAAGGGCACCGGCGGCGTCACCAACGCCTTCGTCTCCGGCTTCGGCTACATCGGCGACTGCGCCATGGCGTCGAGCGTGGCCCACGATGCCCACCACATCATCGTCGTCGGCACCAACAAGCAGGACATGGCTCTGGCCGTGAACCGGCTAGGCGAGGTCGGCGGCGGCGTCGTGCTGTTTTCCAACGGCAAGGAGCTGGCGCTGGTCGAAATGCGGATCGCCGGGCTGATGTCGGACGAGCGCGCCGAAATCGTCGCCGCCAAGGCCGACAAACTCAGCGATGCAATGCGGCAGATGGGCTGCTCGCTCAACAACGCCTACATGCAGCACTCGCTGCTGGCGCTGGTCGTCATCCCCGAGCTCAGAATTTCCGACGTCGGCCTGATCGACGTGACGACTTTTCAGAAGGTTGATTTGTTCGTTTGAAGAATCACTGAACCCTGGAGGGACAGCGCCCCCTCTGTCCGGCAGGACAGAGGGGGGCGCGAAGGATCGCTGCAGAGCGTTTTTGTTGACAGCTACCAATCACCGGCGCGATTGGCAGCAGAGGTCGGCTCACCCGCCGGTGGCGATGGTCAGCACCTTGAACGGCGTGGTGATGACGATTTCGGCGACCGAGCCGACGGCCTTGCCGAGGCCCTGGCCGAGATTGTCGAGCTGGGCCGGCGCGGTCTCTTCGGAGGCGAGGCCGGCCGGGGCGCGCAGGCGGTCGCCGAGCAGCTGCACCAGGAACGGGTTGTCGGCGAATTTGGCGTGGTTCAGCCGGTCGCCGCCCTTGGTTTTGGTCAGGTCGACCACCGAGACGCCATAGCTGGCGAGGTCGGCCGCGTCGCCATAGTCGCCGACGCGTGGCTTGTCGCCGGAGATCAGGGTCGACAGCCTGAGCGCCCGGTCGTCGCCCGAAAGCAGCACGGCGAACGGCTTGTCGGGCTTGCCGTAGCGGATCATCTGCTTCTTGAACACGTCGACGTCGATATCGGGTGAGGCCAGGATGACGTAGCCGAGCTTGCCGCCGAGGTCGCGGTCGCCGGTGATGGCAAGCTGGCGCAACGCTTCCATGGTCACCCAGGTCCCCATCGAATGGGCAATGATGTCGATGCTCTTGGCGCGGCTCTTGGCGAGCATGCGCAGCGTCGCTTCGAGATCGTCGCGCGCCGCACTGGCGCTTTCCTTGTCGTAGATGTAGCCGGTCGTCGTGCCGCTCGACGCCCACGAAAACAGCACCGGCGTGCCTGGGTATTTCGTATCGTGCGCGATCTGCGTCAGCCGGTAGATACCGTCATCGAAGCCGTTGTTGAAGCCGTGCACGAAAACCAGCGCGCGGTCGCCGCGCATGGCGATGTCGGCGCCGACCGCCTTGGCGAATTGCGGCGCGCCTTCGTAGAAGGTGACGCCGGTCGCCGTGAAATCCTTCGCCGGATTGCTGTTGGCCGAGCCCTTGACCCGCTCGATGGCGCCGAGCTGGTGGATTTTGGGCACCGTCACCTCGACGCTGGCAAAGCTGGTGGTCGGCGAACGGTCGCCGTCGAACACCTGCCGCGGCTCTTTCATTGCCTTTTGCCGGGTTGTGGCGACGAAGATCTTGTGCGTCGCCGCAATGTCCGAAGCAGGCACGATGATCGTCGTCTTGTTGAGCAGATCGTGCGTGTTCTGGCCGGCGCAGCCGGTAACCGCGAGCGTGAACGCAACGACGAGAAAGATCTTCGAAGGCACGATCACGCGGGCTCCCGCAAAGGCGACGTCGAGCCGGAGACGTCTTGGCCTATTCGATAGAGGCAGAGGCCGGCACGGTCCAGTTCAAACTGTTCCGATGGTGCGGCAATGGTCAACGGTCGCTGCCGCGCAATGCAGCTATTGTCCGACCGAGGCGATGCGGTCTGTCACCTCGCGGTCGCTGGCAAACCCGTCATCCTCGCGCAGCTTCTGGCCGATCAACTGCACCAATTCCGGATTATCGGCGAATTTGGTGTGGTTGAAGCGGTCGGTTCCCTTGACGCTGGAGAGATCAACCACCGACACGCCATAGCTGGCGAGGTCGGCGGCGTTCTTGTAGTCGCCGACGCGCGGCCGCGCACCGGCGATCAGGCCGGAGAGCCGCAGCGCCCGGTCGTCGTCGGAGAGCAGCAGGATGAACGGCTTGTCCGGCTTGCCGTAGCGGCGCATCTGGCTCTTGAACACGTCGACGTCGATATCGGGCGAGGCCAGCACGACGTCGCCTAGCTTGCCGCCCAGATCACGGTCGCCGGTGATGGCGAGCTGGCGCAACGCCTCCATGGTAACCCAGGTCCCCAGCGAATGGGCGACGATGTCGATGCGCCGTGCGCCGGTCTGCGCCAGCATTCTCAGCGTCACTTCCAGCTGGTCGCGGGCAACGCTGGCGCTTTCTTTGTCGTAGACGTAGTCGGTGGTCTTGGCGCCCGACGCCCAGGAAAACAGCACCGGCGTGCCCGGATAGCCGGAATCATGGGTGATCTGCGTGACGCGGTAGACGGCGTCGTCGAAGCCGGTGTTGTAGCCGTGGACGAAGACCATGACACGGCCGCCGCGCGCCGCGATGTCGGCGCTGAGGGCGCTGGAGAATTTCGGCTGGGTGTCGTAGCCGACGACCTCGGAAGCCATGAAGTATTTGGCCGGATCGTCCGACTTGCCGCGTGAGCGCCGCTCGATCTGGCCTGTCTTGTGGATGCCGGGGACGGTGACGTTGACGCGGGCATAGTTCAGCGTCGCCGAACGCTCGCCGTCGAAGACCTTGTTGGGATCGTCGGAGCGCTTGCGCGTCGTGGCGATGAAGATCGAGTGATTGCCGGCGATTTCCGTCACCGGCACCGCCATCATGGCGCTGCCGAGCAGTTCCTCGGTTTGGCGGCCGCCGCAGCCGGCGAGCAACGCGGCAAGGACAATGATGCAAATCGTCTTCAAGGGCACTTAAGCAATTCCACTCCGGCCTGACCAAAGGCCCATCCACCTCCGCCGCACCTCCCGGACAGGCGAAGTGCGGCAGAAGTAAGTCGCAGGCGCCCGAAATGCGCTCAGCGCCCCGCGACTGCCATCGCACTGTTGCGCGAAAGCCAGAACGGCGGCAGGAACGCCGGAATGTTGGAAAACGGCAGCACTTCCGGCTTCAGCCTTATGCCAAGCACGTCGCGCATGAAGGCGCGGCGCGCCTCGATGCGGCGCCAGGCTTCGGGATAGCGCGCCGCGATCTCTTCGCGCAGCGCCTCGTCGGCCAGCGCGATGCCGTCCTCGATGTTTGTGGTGAAATAATCGGTGCCGGTCGCCGGGATGATGTCGACCTGCAAGGCCATGCCCGACTTCAATCTGATGTCGGAGCCGGAAAATACCGGCGAATGCATCCATTCGTCGATATGGATGAGATGGCCGGGGTTGAGCGCTACGCCGAAGAACCGATCGCCGATGCGCTCGTGCACAGCTTGCCACAACGCGCCGCCGGGAACGCCGATGCCGACCGTCTCGTACCAGTCGACGACGGCGCAGAAATAGGGCGCGACTAGCTTCTCGACATAGTCCTGGATGCCCCTCGGAAGCTCGGCCGCGTCCTCGACCAGAAAACCGGCGCGGGCATTGAGCGAGCCCTGGATGCCATAGGCCATGGTGATCGGGTCGCCGCGCTTGATGACGTCAAGACGCGGGCTCGGCAGGCCATAGGCCGCCCGCCCGCCGGCCGACAGCATCGGGTGGCAGCATTGCGGCAGGCCGTTGATGCCCATCAGCCGCGCCGCCTGCAATTCGGTCATGCCGGGTTCGATGCCTTGCAGGACATTGCGCAGGCCTTGCGAGGAATAGGTCGCGGCGAATTCGAACGCGGCCAGTTGGTCGGCCTCGTTGATGGCGCGCAGGCCGTCGGCAGGGTTCATCAAAAGGTTCGCCGCGTTGACGATCACGCCCCTATCGCCGGCAAGGCTGCGCAACGTGTCGGCGATGAAGGACGGCAGGTCGAGCGTCGTTTCGCCAAAACCCGCATCGCCGGGGCCGAACGGCTTCCAGCCGATGGCGCCGATGCGCTGGCCGGCTTTCAGGCCGCAACCGACGAGGATGTCGGCCAGCGCTTGCGAGCGGTCGCGCGGCTGCGCCGGCAGCGAAAACGTCTGGTAGAGCACGCGCTCGTACGGCCCGTCGCAGATCTCGGCATAGCCCCAGCCCTCATTGCCGACCAGCAGTTTCGGCGGCTTACCGGGAACGATGACCAGCAGCGTCTCCTCGAAGCGCGGATCGTAGCCGCAGAGGTAGGCGACATTGGCCGCATGTTCGCGATCGCCATAGACGACGAAGGCATCGAACCCGCCGCGCGCGACCAGTGCCGCTATGCGGGCCTCATAGGTGGCGCGCGTAACCAGCGGCATCACCGTCGGCTCGCCGAACTCCGGCAGCGACACGGTTTTCTGGGCCACCGATGCGACAGGCATGAACACACGCTCCTAACGGCCAACGAGGTTTTGGGAACACCCTTTCGGGTGGCCGGACAATGGCTTCGCGAGGCCGGATATGCAATAGCGGGACCGAATTCGCCTAGCCTGTGGGGTGCTCCAGCCATGACCAGTTTCTCCTCTCGCGTCGCTGCCGCCGCTGCCGCGATCCGCGAGATCTTTCCGGAGACGCCGCTGCAGGAAAACGACTATCTGTCGAAGAAGACCGGCGCGCGGGTGCTGCTGAAGCGCGAGGACCTGACGCCGGTGCGCTCCTACAAGATCCGGGGCGCCTTCAACTTCTTCCGCAAGATGCTCGCCGCCGGCAACGCTGCCGAGCTGTTTGTCTGCGCCTCGGCCGGCAATCATGCGCAGGGCTTTGCCTTCGTCTGCCGCCATTTCGGCAAGAAGGGCGTCGTCTTCATGCCGGTGACGACGCCGCAGCAGAAGATCGACAAGACGCGGCTGTTCGGCGGCGCGTTCGTCGAGATCAGGCTGGTCGGCGATTTCTTCGACGACTGCTACCGCGCGGCACTTGAATTCACCGAAACTGCCGGCGCCCACATGGTGCCGCCGTTCGACCACAAGGACATCATCGAAGGGCAGGCGACCGTCGCCTATGAGATATCAGGCCAGATGGCCGGCGCGCGCATGGCTGATATCGTCATGCTGCCGGTCGGCGGCGGCGGCCTGGCCGCCGGCGTCACCCATTATTTCGCCGACCAGCACCGCGAAACGCGCTTCGTCTTTTGCGAGCCGGCCGGCGCCCCGAGTTTGAGCGAGAGCCTTGCCGCCGGAAAGCGGATCAAGCTCGCCAAGGTCGACAATTTCGTCGACGGCGCAGCAGTGGCCGAGATCGGCCGCGAGCCGTTGCGCCACCTGAAGGAGTTTGCCGCCGACACCGTGCGGCTGATCCCGGAAAACCGGCTCTGCGCAACCATGATCGAAATGCTCAATGTCGAAGGCGTCGTGCTCGAGCCGGCCGGCGCGCTGGCGATCGATGCGCTCAAGGATTTTTCCAGGAAGGAAATCAGGGGCAAGACCATCGTCGCCGTGGTGTCGGGCGGCAATTTCGATTTCGAGCGGCTGCCGGATGTGAAGGAACGGGCGCTGCGCTTCGAGGGCTTGAAGAAATACTTCATCATCCGCTTTCCGCAACGGCCCGGCGCGCTGCGCGATTTCCTCGAATTGCTGGGTCCCGACGACGACATCGCCCGCTTCGAATATCTGAAGAAATCGGCGCGCAATTTCGGTTCGGTGCTGATCGGCATCGAAACCAAGGACCGCCGCAATTTCGACCTGCTCAAGGCGAATTTCGACGCCGAGAGCGTCCATTACCAGGACATCACAGACAACGAGACGCTCGCCGGGTTCATCATATGAGCAGCAACGATCTTCCGAACGCTCCGGCGAAGGTTTTTATCGCGCTGTTTTCCGGCATCAATGTCGGCGGCAACCGCATCGTTAAGATGGCGGAACTCAGGTCATTTTTGGAGCAGCTCGGCTTCTCCGATGTCGCCACCTATGTGCAGAGCGGCAACGCCGTGTTCCGGTCGCCAGATGGCGATGCGGCGACGCTGACCAAGCGGTTGGAAGCGGAATTCGAGAAGAAATGGGGGTTCCATTCACGCATCATGGTGCGCGATCTCGGCTGGCTCGAGCGGCTGGCGGCGGACAATCCCTATCCGGAAGTGGCCGGCGAGCCGACCAAGCTGCATGCCTATGCGCTGGAGCGCCGGCCGACCGCCGAGGAGGTCGCCCGGCTGGCGGAAAAATGCACCGGGCCAGAACGCTTCGAGATCAAGGGCGACGTGCTCTACCTGCATGCGCCTGACGGGCTCGGCAAATCCGTGTTTGCCAATCAAATTCCGCGCGTTCTGAAGGTGCCGGGCACGGCGCGCAATTGGCGCACCGTGCTGATGCTGCTGGACATGGCCAAGGCCGGCGGTTGACAGGTCGTCTACGCGGTCGGAGCGCGTTTCCAGTCGAATGCCAGCTCTTCACGGAAGGCGAAGCGCTTGATGTGCTCGGCGACGACCGTTTCCAGGCGCTCGAGCGACCCGGCTTCATCGGTCGTCACGGCAATGTGCAGCGCAGCCGGGTCGGCATCGAGAACCGTGCGGCCGAGCGTCAGATCGATGGTGCCGTGGTTCGGGTCGAATTCGACGGGGAACTTGTGCGCCCAATGTTTGCACAGCTGCTGCAGATAGCGGCTGGCGTGTTCGGTGGCGACGTCGACATGGCTGGCCGGCATGAATGAATTCTCCTTGGGAATGCGGACGCGAAAACCGAACCAGGGCCCGCCTGCGTCCGTTCAAGATGGCGTGATCGGTTACCAGCTGCCGGTGTTCGGCATCGACGCCCACGGCTCGGCCTTCGGCTTGGCCGGACCTTTCTGCAACAGCTCGATCGAGATGCCGTCCGGCGATTTGACGAACGCCATGTTGCCGTCGCGCGGCGGCCGGTTGATGGTAACGCCCTTGTCCATCAGCCGCTGACAGGTGGCGTAGATGTCGTCGACCTCATAGGCGAGATGGCCGAAATTGCGGCCGCCCTTGTAGTCTTCCGGGTCCCAATTGTAGGTCAGCTCGACCAGCGGCGCTTTCTCGCTGATGCCGCTTTGCTCGTCTTCGGGGGCGGCAAGGAAGATCAGCGTGTAGCGGCCTTGCTCGTTTTCATGGCGGCGCACTTCCTTGAGGCCAAGCTTGTTGCAGTAGAAATCGAGCGAAGCATCGATGTCGGCGACACGGACCATGGTGTGCAGATAGCGCATGATTTCCTCCTTATGTTGCGTTGCGGCGCAACATAGGGGCGGCCCGGCCAAAGGGCAATTGGCCACGCTTGCCGGCGCCGGCAAACGGCAAATCCGCTATTCCTGTACGGAACCGTGAAAAAAGGCACGTCAGGTCTTGCACACACCGGAAGCCGCGGTGTTAATCTGATACCAAGAATCAGTTGCGGTGTTTGTTGAAAAAAGGGGGCGTTCTTATGGGGGAAAAGGCCTCTTTCATGGGGCGGGACGGGGCCGGTAACGATGCGTTGAAGCGGGATGAGAGCGCCGATACGGCCGATCTCATCGAAATCGCCGGCGCCATCAAATGGTTCGACGTGGCCAAGGGCTACGGTTTCATCCTTCCCGATGATGGTACTTCGGGCGACATCCTCCTCCATGTGACATGCCTTCGAAAGGACGGTTTTCAGACCGCCCTGGAAGGCGCCCGTGTCGTCTGCCTGGTCAAGCAGGGCGAGCGCGGGTTGCAGGCCTTCCGCGTGCTCTCGATGGATGTCACCACGGCGGTGCATCCGGCGGAGCTGCAGGAGCAGCGCACCCATGTCGCGGTGACGCCGGAAAGCGGCCTCGAACGGGCGCTGGTCAAATGGTTCAACCGCACCAAGGGGTTCGGCTTTCTGACCCGGGGCGAGGGCACCGAGGACATTTTCGTCCACATGGAGACGCTGCGCCGCTACGGCATCACCGAACTCCGGCCGGGCCAGGTGGTGCTGGTCCGCTTCGGACGCGGCGACAAAGGCCTTATGGCTGCCGAAATTCACCCCGATATGGGTACCTTGCCGGTCTCGCATTAGTTCCGGCCGAGGATTTCATATGGTTCACAGCAACCGGCTGACGGCGGGCGCGCTCTGCGCCGGGATTTTCCTCATCGTCGCCGCAAGTGCGTTCTTCTATTTTCAGCAACCGAGTTCCGCCGACGGCAAGGCGATGATCCTTCCCGTCGACCCGGCGCCGCTGGTCGCGGTGACGAAGGCCGGCGAGCGTTCTTTTTCCGTGGAAATCGCCGACACGCCCGCCGAGCGCGAAGCCGGGCTGATGTTCCGCCGGCACATGGCCGACAATCACGGCATGCTGTTCGTGTTCGGCGCGCCGCAGGATGTGAGTTTCTGGATGAAGAACACGCCGATGCCGCTCGACCTGATCTTCGTCGGACAGGACGGCCGGATCCGGGCGATCGAGCAAGGCGAGCCGCAGTCGGAGGCGATCATCTCGCCGGACGAACCGGTGCGCTTCGTGCTCGAGCTCAAGGCGGGCACGGCCGCCAAAAAGGGCATTAAGGACGGCGACCTGCTGCGCCATCCGGCCATCGGCACGGCGCCGGGGCCGGCCATGCCGCCGCCCGACAAGGGCGATGCGCCGAGTGTCGATTCCGACTGAGCGGGCAGGATCTTCAGCCGATGCAGTTCTTCTCACATGACGGTTTCGACCTTGCTTTCCTTGACCGCCAGCCGGCATCGGGGCAGGGCGATCCGGTGCTGATGATCCACGGCTTTGCCTCGAGCCATTACGTCAACTGGGTGTCGCCCGGCTGGTTCAAGACGCTGAACGACGCCGGCTATCGTGCGATCGCCTTCGATAATCGCGGCCATGGCTCGTCGTCGAAGAGCTATGACGAAGCTGACTACACGCCGGCAAAAATGGCGTCGGACGCGGCAGCGCTTTTGAACCATCTCGGCATCGAACGCGCTCATGTCATGGGTTACTCGATGGGCGCGCGCATATCGGCCTTCCTGGCGCTCTCCGACCCGGACAAGGTGGCGACGCTGGTCTTCGGCGGTCTCGGCATCGGCATGGTCGACGGCGTCGGCGATTGGGATCCGATAGCCGACGCCCTTCTGGCCGACGATCCGTCAGGCACCAGCGATCCGCGCGGCCGCTCGTTCCGCGCCTTCGCCGATCAGACCCGCAGCGATCGCCGCGCGCTCGCCGCCTGCATCGCCACCTCGCGCGAATTGCTGAGCGAGGCCGACATTGCCCGCATTGCCCAGCCGACCTTGATTGCGGTGGGAACCAAGGACGACATCGGCGGCTCGCCGGATGAACTCGCCGCCCTGATGCCGAACGCCAGGGCTTTTCACATCGAAGGCCGCGACCATATGCTGGCGGTCGGCGACAAGACCTTCAAGCAGCGCGTGCTGGAGTTTTATGCCGAGCATCGGTTTTGATGGATGGCTGCCCAAAAGCGGCCATTGGGCCTGAAGCTGGGGTTCTTAGCGGTTTTGCAACGATACGGGAGTAACTAAGCGTGACGCGTGGATCGGTTCAAACCCGCAACGCGCTGAACGAGGGGCAGGGGATACGATGGCACAATGGGGAAGAAGCGACGCCGCTTTGCTGGGCGTCGTTGCGAAAAGCAGGTTCGGCGAATGGTCCGTTGTTCTAGCGCTGGCTGCATTGGTGGCAGGCGCGATGGCGATCACCGCGTTGATGGCAATGCCCAGCGACGCGTCCGTGCTTATCCAGCACAGTGTGACAGGCTTCTTCATGGCGGTATTTTTCCTGGTCGGGCCATTGGCGCATCTTACCGGCGCGGTCTTCGGGCTGATGGCGCTGGGTCGTCCAAACGACAATCGTTTGCTCGGCCTGGCTGGCATCGTGGTTAACGGCGCGTCGCTTGCCGCCGGGGTGTTTATGCTGTGGGCCATGGCATCGACCATAGGCGCGTTTACGTGATTTCGGGCAAATCTTCCGGACGCAAGTGGCCGACGCTTCGGGCTACGATCGGCGCGGGCTGTGCCCCAGCGCCCTGAGCGAGCGCGCCATGTTATGCCGGGCCTGGGTTTCGAAGCGCCGGCGGAATTCCTCGCTGTGGAAGATATGCGGACGCGCGAGGAAGCCCTCTAGCACTGCGGCACGGCCGGCCCGCCACATCGGCTCATCGACCCACTTATATTCGCGGCGGACCGCCTGTTCATAAGCGTCGAACGCCTCGGGCGCAGCACCCAGGATCGCCAGGTCCATGTCGAGGAACAGCGCCGCGTCGCGAACCGAATGCTGGTCGCCAAGGGGCGGCAATTCGTGGCCGGCGGTGGCAGTGATCATCGCCGCGATGTGGCCGAGGCGTTGTGCATCGGCGCGACCGGCGAGCTTTTCCTCGGCAAGTGCGGCACTCCTCGCCTCATTGTCCTTGGCGCGGCTGTCGTAGATCGCGTCGTGAAACCAGATCGCTGCCTCGACTGCTTCAGGATCATGCAACAACGCCTTGTAATCATTGGCCAGCGCCAGCATCGCCTCGATGTGGCCAAGGTCGTGGTAGTGGCGATCTTCGGCCTCATAGAGCGCGGAAAGCTCGCGCTTCAGGGTCTCGTCCATCAAGGTTGCGTTTTCCATGGCTGCTTGAAATTCCGCCACCAAATCCATTTCACCAAGCACTAAGGAAAATTGAGTTCACCCGTGCTATGATCTGGCTTATAGGTGCGGCCGGAGAATAGGCAAGCCGCCAACCGAGACATTGAATGGCCGAGACATTGGATGGCCGGAGACATCAGATGAACAGCGTTACGATTTCCCGTCCCACCAGGGTGCAGCCGGTAGATCCGATCTGGCGTTCGATCCGCGACGAGGCGATGGAAGCGGTCAACCGCGATCCGCTGCTGGCGGCGTTCCTCTATTCGACCATCCTCAATCAGGAAAACCTGGAAGAAGCGGTCATTCACCGGCTGGCCGAGCGCCTCGCCCACCAGGACATCGGCTCCGACCTCATCCGCCAGACGTTCAAGGCGATGGCGGCCGACGACAAGGACTGGTCGACGACGGTGCGCGTCGATATCCAGGCCTATTACGACCGTGATCCGGCATGCGACCGCTTCATCATGCCGGTGCTCTACTTCAAGGGTTTTCACGCCATCCAGACGCACCGGCTGGCGCATTGGCTGTGGAACCAGGGCCGTCAGGACTTCGCGCTGTATTTGCAGAGCCGGTCGTCCTCGGTGTTCCAGACCGACATCAATCCGGCTGCCCGCATCGGCAAGGGCATCTTCCTCGACCACGCCACCGGCCTCGTCGTCGGCCAGACGGCGGTGATCGAGGACGACGTCTCGATCCTGCACGGCGTGACGCTGGGCGGCACCGGCAAGGCCGGCGGCGACCGCCATCCCAAGATCCGCTACGGCGTGCTGATCGGCGCCGGCGCCAAGATCCTCGGCAACATCGAGATCGGCCATTGCTCGAAGATCGCGGCCGGCTCGGTGGTGCTGTCGCCGGTACCGCACAACAAGACGGTTGCCGGCGTGCCGGCCCGCGTCGTCGGCGAGACCGGCTGCGACCAGCCTTCGCGGCAGATGGACCAGCTGTTGCCATCGCAGACGATGGACCACGTCGTCAGCTTCGACATCTGAGTGCTCGGGCAGGGGCTGAATTCCTGCCCCCCATGCCGGCTTGCCTTTACATGGCCATTGTCGACGTGCCAGAAGCGCGCTCAAACGATGAAGCCGACGATCGGAGAAGACTGTTGAAGCCGGACGAAATCAGAAAGCTGGATGCCTATTTCAAGCGCACCTTCCAGAACCCTAAACTCGAAGTGAAGGCGCGGCCGCGCAAGGAAGATTCGGCCGAGGTCTATGTCGGAGACGAGTTCCTTGGCATCGTCTTCAAGGACGAGGACGACGGCGACTATAATTTCTCGATGGCGATCCTCGACATCGATCTGGCCTGAGCTGGGAGTTTAGCTGCCCGCTACGCCTCAAGTGCTGCGGCGGTACGGAACCTTGCAGGACGCCGGTGGGACAGCGCCCCTCTGGCCTGCCCATCTCCCCCAGGAGGGGGGAGATGGGCAGCCTCGGCGCCGCGCTCTTCTTGCAACATTGGAGATTGGCGAAAGCCAAGATGATGGCCGATCTCCCCCCTCGTGGGGGAGATGTCCGGCAGGACAGAGAGGGGCGCGAAGGATCGCTACGGAACGGCTCGTTTCGTTGCTTATCGCCCGGTCTTCTGCACACGCGCTGCTTCGGCAGAAATCGCCGCGTCGAGCCCCTGCCAGTCGCCCAGGAATTCCCGGGGGAAGCGGTAGGTGAGGCTGAGATTGTCGCCGACCAGGATGTCGCGTTCGCAGGGCGCCAGCGATTCGTCCGCGCTCGGGCCGCTCAGGCAGCGTGCGACGAACGGATCCTTGCCGGGGCGATCGGCGACCGCCAGCACTTCGTTGAGATAGCCTGATTTTTCGCTGAAGGCGTAAAGCGTGGTGCCGCCAGGGCCGGGCGTACCCGGCTTGGCGATCAGCGCGCTGTAGATCGGCGCGAAGCGGCCGCTCATGTCGCGCGACATCATCTGCGGCTCGAACGACAGGAAGACGATGTCCTTGCTGGGTCCGGTGTGGTTGAAGTCGTTGCGGGCAGCCTCGCTGTAGCCGTCCATCTCGGGATAGCGCAGATAGAGGTCGAGTCGCGAGGCGATGCCGTCGCGCCGGGCCTGGGCAAAGCGGATGACATTGGCCGGCACGGCGATGACGTTGTTGCCGATGACGACCCTGTGGACCGTGGTGTCGTCGGTGTACCCGGCCATGGCGATCGAGCGGCCGAACCATTTGCCGCCGAGGCTGATCGCCACCGAAAGCAGCGCCAGCGTCGCGAATGCATAAAACACCCGCCTCATCAGCGTCGAATCGACGACGCTGAGTTGCGGGCCCTCAGTGGCGGCTGCCTGCTTCATCGCGACCCTCATTTGCCGTCCCATCGGGTGTACCTGAACGGCACATCTCGGCGCGGCACGGCTCTTGCTTCGCAGCTTTGCGGGCGACTGTGCGATTTCATGGTAAACGGAGGGTAAAGATGGGCCCGGTCGAACAAATCATATTCAGTTTTATGGCTGGGCTGACGGCTTGCGGCCTGGCCGGATCGGCGATGGAGCTGATCGCCGGCCGCAGGCTTGCCTTCGTCCAGCCCTATGTATCGTCGAAGCACATGCTGCGCTCACTCGCCGCGACGGCTTGCGCCGGGCCGCTGATGTTCGCCAACGAGGCGCTGGACGCCTGGCGCGAGCGTCGCATCTCGGTGCTGGGGCTGATCTCCTGCGGCTGTACGGCGACCATCTGGGCGCTGGCGCTGGGCATGGTGGTGATCGCCATTGCGTCCTGGGCGGCTTCGCTTCTAGGGTCTGGCAGCTTGTCGGTGTGAGACGATCTGGAGACAGCAATGCCGATCTACGCGATTGACGGAAAAGCGCCCGCCTTCGAGGACGCCGACAGCAACTGGATCGCGCCCGATGCCACCCTGATCGGCAATATCAGGATCGGCCGCAATGCCGGCTTCTGGTTCGGCGTCGTCGTCCGCGGCGACGACGAGCCGATCGTCGTCGGCGCCGACACAAACGTGCAGGAGCACACAATCATGCACACCGACGCCGGCTTTCCGCTGACCGTCGGCCAAGGCTGCACGATCGGCCACCGTGCCTTGCTGCACGGATGCACGATCGGCGACAACAGCCTGATCGGCATGGGCGCCATCGTGCTGAATGGGGCGAAGATCGGCAACAACTCGCTGGTCGGTGCCGGCGCGCTGGTCACCGAAGGCAAGCAATTTCCCGACAATTCGCTGATCGTCGGCTCGCCCGCGCGCGTCGTCAGGATGCTCGACGAGGACGCAGTCGCCAGGCTGCGCGCCTCGGCCGCGCATTATGTGGCAAACGGCAGGCGGTTCAGGGCGGGGCTGAGGAAGGTCTAGCCGACCCGGAAATGGCGGAGCCGGGCCTCAAGATATCGAAGCATAACCCCTTCCAAGTCAAACCGGCTGGGCGGTCGGCCGGAACAAGATCTCGTTGATATCGACGTCGTCGGGCTCGTTGATCGCGAAGGCGACCGTTCGGGCAAACGTATCTGGCCCCACGGCGATCTTGCTCACGAAGTCCCTGGTCCCCTGCTGGATATCCTTCTCGCTGATATGCTCGAGCAACTCTGTGCTGACAGCGCCCGGCGAGATCACCGTGGTGCGGATATTGTAGGGTTTCACCTCTTTCCGCAGACCCTCGGATAGCGCACGCATCGCGAACTTGGTGGCGCAATAGACCGCCGCACCCGGGTCGACCACATGGCCGTATACGGACGAGACATTGATAATGTGCCCCGATCGCTGCTCCTTCATGTACGGAAGCGCGGCCGCGATGCCGTAAAGGACGCCCTTGATGTTGACGTCGATCATCCGGTCCCATTCGTCGACCTTGAGCCGTTCGAGCGGGGCCAACGGCATGAGGCCCGCATTGTTGAGCATCACGTCGATGCGGCCGAATTCCCGGACCGCCGTGTTCACCAGGTTCTGGACCTGGCCGGCATCGGTGACGTCCGTAGTAACGGCCTTGGCTTTGTGCCCAGCGCCGGTCAGTTCCTGGACAAGGGCGTCGATGCGGTGTGACCGCCGTGCACCCAGGACCACGGAAGCGCCTCGTGCGGCAAGATGGCGTGCCGTCGCTTCACCGAGGCCGCTGCTGGCACCGGTGATGACGACGACCTTGTTCTCGATTCCTTCGGACATGAGATTCTCCTTGACAAGAATTGAAAGAGTTCAGGTGCGGGGGCCGGCCGAGGCGGCGAGCAAGGCCGATCCCGTGAGCAGGACGGCGGCGAGAAGGAAGGCGCTCCACCAGCCGGCCACGTCGAACAGCAGGCCTCCTGCAATAGCGCCGCCTGCGATCGCGAACTGGATCAGGGCGACCTGGAGTCCGCCCCCGGCCTCCAGGTCTTCAGGGATGAGCGTGCTCATCCAGGTGTTCCACGCCACCGGGATCGGGGTAGCGAACAGTCCCCAAAGAACCAGCAGGCCGGCCGTGGCGCGTGCAAACGGTCCAAAGGCAATCAGCAGTAGAGCGAAGACCGCGAGTGCACTCGGCAGCCCGATCAGCACGGCTGTGAGGTGCCGCCGGAGTATGAAGCCGACAATCGACAGTCCCGCCACGCCACCGAGGCCGACGCCCAATAGAGCCAGTGAGAGGGTGTTGACCTCAAGGCCCGTCACGTTTTCCAGAAACGGCCGCAGATAGATCGAGAGCGCGTTCTGCCCGATGAAAGCGAGCCCGGTCGCGCCCATGCCGATGGCGAATCTGGGATTCCGCAGCAGGCCGAACATGCTCGACACCGAGGCGATCTCTATCGGCGGCATCTTCGGGAGAACGGCCAACTGCCACACGAGCGCCGCAAGGCCGATGGGGACAGTGACGAAAAACGTTCCCCGCCATCCGATCAGCGATCCGAGGAAGCTGCCGACGGGCGCGGCGATCACCAATGCGAAGGCAGTGCCACCCTGGAGCAAGGCAATGGCCTTGGGCAGGTCGGGTCCCGCGGCCAGGCGGGCCAGAATGGCCGTCGACAGTGACCAGAAACCGCCGATCGCGATGCCCACCAGCGCCCGCCCGGCCAGGAAGACCAGGAAGTTGGGAGCAAGCGCCACCGCCAGGCTCGATGCGGCCAGCACTGCCGTATAGACCAGAACCACCGTCCGTCGATCGACGTTTCGCAACAGCGAGTTGCCGAAGAGGCTGGTAACCACGGCGAAGAATCCGGATACCGCGATTGCCTGGCCTGCCTGACCCTCGGAGACGGCCAGATCCTGAGCGATCGGGGTGAGCAGGCTCACCGGGAGGAACTCCAGTCCGACCAGAAGGAAGGTCAGCAGCGACAGGCAGACCACCGCAGACCATGGGGTCGTCCCGCTGTCAGCAGCAGTGGCCCCGTCCAGCACGAAATCGATGGTCATAAGGCAGTCTCCTGTCCGTTTCCGAACTAAGTAGTCGGGCTGGCCAAATGCGACTAGCGGGTATAATTTTGATGTGGTTGTGAATGAGGCTCATCAATGCCACGCGACGAGTTCGCCGAAATGCGCGCGTTCCTGGAGATCACCCGGACGCGGAGCTTCACCCGAGCAGCCGCCAAGCTCGGGGTCACTCCTTCGGCCCTTAGCCACACCATCAAGTCGCTGGAGTCGCGGCTTGGCGTCCGTCTTCTGTCTCGCACCACGCGCGACGTGGCCCCGACGGCGGCCGGTCAACGCCTCAAGGAAGGCATCGAACCGCATTTCGAAGGCATCGCGGCTGAGGTCAGCGCTCTCGGCGTCCTTCGCGACAGGCCGTCCGGCAACATTCGCCTGGTGTGCACCGATGATTCGGTCGACATTGTCTTCCGCGCCCGGCTGCCAAAGTTCCTGAGCGACTTCCCCGATATCAATGTCGAGTTGGTGGTCGACAACGCCTTCACCAACATCGTCGAGCGCCAGTTCGATGCCGGCGTGCGTCTGGGCGAGTCCATTGCCCGGGATATGGTAGCCGTGCGCATCGGAGCCGACGTGACCTACACTGTGGTCGGCTCACCCCATTACTTCGCCCACCGGACACCGCCGGAGACGCCGCAGGAGCTGACCGACCATAACTGCATCAACTACCGGCTGCCGACGTCAGGATCGGTCTATGCCTGGGAATTGCGGGAAGGAGCGCGCGAGTTCAATGCTCGGGTCGAGGGACAACTGACGCTTAACAACATGGGGCCGGCGATCCAGGCCGCGCTTGACGGAGTGGGCTTGGCCTATCTGCCGCGCGAACTCGTCCTTCCTCACATTGAGAGTGGCCTTCTCCAGGAAGTCCTGACCAAATGGTGCCCAACGTTCCAGGGTTACCACCTGTACTATCCAAGCCGGCGCCATCCCTCTCCGGCGTTTTCCGCCTTTGTCGACGCGTTCCGTATCAGGGGCAAGTAACAGCGTTTCGACGGCAAACGGCAGCTCGTATCCCACAAACGATCGTGAGACAGCTTGGATGACGAAGCGCAGTTGGAGGCAAAGCCGAGATAACTGTAACCGGCGCTTCTCATCGACTAAACTTGGCAGCCAAAGCCACCAGAAAAAAGAGAGTTAAGACAGCGATTGCCGCTCCCACCCGTAGCTCGCTGATACCGAACATATGCCGCATAAGTTCGGCGGTGACAGCAAAAAGGCAAAGTGTAAGTAAAGCAACTGCGAAGGCGATCGCGCGAACCAGCCGCCGGAAAATCAGAAGATCTGAGCTTCGCAGAACGAGTCCAGTTTTTGACCGAATGGAGCCTGTTCTCCACGCAGACACGAGTTCACGAACGCAGTAGAATGTGGCCGAGGAGAGAACCACAAAAAGGATACTGCTTCCCACTGTGTCGCTTAGGATCGCGGTCTCTGATGTCACTGGCATCATGGGAACTGCTTGGCTCTAGAGTTTCGTGGAAGATAGCCGCTGTCTGTCCGGATGTCCGAAACGCTCCCCAAAAATGGTGGAGCCGGCCCGGGGACGGGGCCGGCTCCTTAAACCCGGTCGTTGGGGACGGGGAGGGTGGGGACTCGACCGGGTTTCTCCTAAAGCGCGAAGTCATGCGACGCACTTAACCTCTGTTTTATGCATGTCGTTATCCCAAAACCGCTACGCACTTTTGGGCGACATGCCTTGGCGTCCTCAGCGGACGCTGGCGACCGCGTCGGAGCGGCCGTCGTTGATCGTCACCCAGGCGCCGGAATTCCGCTCGGACTGGCGCTTCAGGTAGGTGTAGCCGGTATTGGTCCAGGACAGCACCTTGGGCTGGAGATTGTCGAGGATGAACTCGCCAAGGCTGGTGCGCACGGTCAGCACCGCATGGCCGTCACCATTGCGCTGGCGCACCACCGTCATCAGCAGATCGCCGGCCGGCACGCCGATGCTCATCAGCTCGCGGCGCTTTTCCAGCGCATAGTCCTCGCAGTCGCCGAAGCCGCTATTGGGAAAGGACCAGACTTCCTCCTTGCCCCACATTTCCATGTCGGTGCGCGGCGCGACCCTGCTGTTGACCGAATTGTTGATCTTGACGATCGTCGCCCACAGCTTGCGGGTCAGCTCGACGGGTGCCCGGCCAGGCGTCCTCTGATTGCATTCCTGCGGAAGCTGCTGGCACAATTCGTAGTGTCCGACCGGCTGCGTGGTGCGGCCGCCGGTGTGCATGAAGGCCGGCTCCGCCGCGTTTACAGTCCCCCAACCGAAAAGCTGCATCGCTATTGCCGCCAGCAACAGCTTGCCCCTCATCCTGTTCATTATTCAGTCTCCCCGTTTGAGGAGACAATGACACGGCTGGATTTATTTGACGCAAAAGCGCGAAGTAGACATTAAGTAAAACGCCAGTAGAATAAACATAAAATTTGACGCAATTGAGTATAGAATTGTTAGGGTGCCCTTCGGGTGCATCCGCGACAGCGGGACAGCGCCCCCCTCTGTCCTGCCGGACATCTCCCCCACAAGCGGGGAGATTGGCAGTTCCGGCGTTCCGCTCATTCCTGGGACGCTTGAGATTGGTGAAAGCCGTTTTGAAAGCCGATCTCCCCCCTCGTGAGGGAGATGCCAAGTGGTGGCAAAGAGGGCAAGACAGAGGGGGGCGCAAAGGATCGCCAGCCTCTCTTCCCGATGGGGCTAACGCTTCCGCGTCAGCCGCGCGACGAGCTGAATTCAGTGTCGAGCGTTTCCGGCCGCTGGATGACGGCGAACTCGATGGCGACGCCATCTTCGAAATGGCGCACTATCTGGCCGCGCATGGTGCCCAGCATCACCTGGACGCCGATGGCCGGCTTGACGTCGATCTCGATCGCCGCGCCAGACAGCGACAGGTCGATGATGCGGCACTGGTACTGGCGCCCGTCGGCAAGCTGCAGCACGCTCGTCGGGTTGCGCGGCGCCACGCGTTCATGGCGGCGGTCTTCCGGCAGGTCGAGCTCGTGCTTGTTGGCAAGCCAGGTCAGTTGCGCGGCGAGCTTGTCCCTCTTGCGGTCCGACGCGATGACGGTCATCGCAAAGCCATCCTGCAAAGTGCGGGTGATGACGCCTTCGATGCGGCCGATGTGATCGATATAGGCAATGACCTTTTCGCCAGCCAGGCCGGCGCGCTCGGTGCGCAGCGCGACGTTGCCGGGCGACATGTCGACCACCTGGCAGGGATGTTCGGTGCGGTCTTCCAGCATGA
Source organism: Mesorhizobium sp. M1365 (assembly GCF_040317865.1). Taxonomy (NCBI): domain Bacteria; kingdom Pseudomonadati; phylum Pseudomonadota; class Alphaproteobacteria; order Hyphomicrobiales; family Phyllobacteriaceae; genus Mesorhizobium; species Mesorhizobium sp. M1365. The sequence continues at coordinate 47,778 of NZ_JAMYLG010000027.1, read as the reverse complement.
AGCGTCCGTAAATTTTCACGCGGACGCGCTGAAAGTTACGCCTTTCAGCTTGGGACGGCGCATGGTCGACCGCCGCTGACCTCATCACTGCCATACCCCGTTCGGCATTCCGCGCATGGATGCGGGGAATTTCAGCGGAAAAGTACAACAAAGCAGGTTAACAAAGGGGAAAGCCCGGCGCTGTTGCTTTAAGCATTGGGCATCATTCCTCGCGTCCGCCGTCGAAGACGACCAGGTGACGGATGCGGCGGGCCTGGCCGAGCGCCGAAATCGTCTCGGGCGGGTCGAATTCCGATGGGGCGAGCGAGGGAACCTCGATCGCCGGACGGTTCCCCGGGAACATCGGCTCCTTGTCGGGATCGACGACGCGGATCGAATCGATCAAGGCGTCGAGAACCGGGTCGGCGCCCAGCCAGAAGGGCTTTTCGACGGCGCTTATCACGCCGAGGCAGCGCGGGCTCTCGACACCGCCGTCGAGCGGCAGCGCGAGCAGCTCGAACCTGTTGGAACGGCCGCTGCGGCTGAAACCTTCATAGGTGATGAGCACCACCGATTTCAGGTCGAAGACGCCATCGGTCAGCTTCGAGATCAGCCGCTGGTCCTTCTCGCGCCACAGCGAAGGGAATGAAAACCCCTTGAGTTCGCGGCCATAGACCGCGCAGAGCCTGGTGCCGGCGAGCCGGAACACCGCTTCGCCGCGCGTGTCCTTTTCCAGGATGAACGTGTCGGCCAGCAGCGACTTGATGTCGGCGGGTTCGACTTCCGAGCGCTTCGGGGCAGGGCGTCCGTCACGCAACCGGTTCCAATAATGGAACAGCGTGATCGATCCGGTCTGGTTCATGCTAATGCTGCTCCGCGCATTCTGTCTTCTGATGTCCCATCGGTGAACAGAAGGGCGCCCTCCGAAGACCTACATGCGTTGCGGAGCAGGATGCGTGCCAGCATCGTTAATACTTGTTCACGGGTCGGGGCGGTTAAGGTTAACAACTGGTTTACGTTGCGCGCCGGCCAGGCCTGTGGCACACCAAAACCACTCCAGAAGCGGTCGTTTTGCGACGATCGGCAGCACTTCAGTCAAGAGTTCAGGGGGAGCAAGGGGGCTCGACCAGCCGTTCAAGGGAAACCTTGGACGGCTTCTTTTTTGATTCGGGGCTGCTGATTCGCCGTTTGTGATTCGGTTGGCCGTGATCTACATGCTCGCCAAGTCCAATCCAGCGACTGAGTGCAAGCCATATGAGCGACCCAGAAAGCCCACCGGAGATCGAGCAGGGCGAGAGCGGGCCTGTCGCCCGCGAACCGGAGCGCCGCGAACCGGTGTTCAACCTGCCGCCCGTGGTGCTGGCGGTGATCGGCATCTGCGTCGCGGTCCATCTGATCCGGGTCTATTGGCTGACCGACGACCAGGATTTCGAACTGCTTGTCCGGGCTGCCTTTGTCCCCATCCGCTATTCGGGCCGCTTCGATCTGGATTTCTTCGCGTTTTCGAGCCCCTTTACCTATGCCTTCCTGCATGGCGGCTTTGCCCATCTTGCCATCAACATGGTGTGGCTCGCGGCCTTCGGCTCACCGTTGGCCAACCGCTTCGGCGCGCTGCGCTTCAGCCTGTTCTTCGCCGCGACCGGACTGGCGGCGGTGGCGCTGTTCTGGGCCATGCACCCGCTTGGCGAGGCCCCGCTGGTCGGCGCCTCCGGCGCGATTTCCGGCATGATGGGCGCCGCGGCACGCTACGGCTTCCGCATCGACCGATCGTCGGGCAAGGCCGCCTTCGCCGGCCAGCCTTTGCCGATGGCGGCGGTGCTGCGCTCGCGCGGCGTCGTCACCTTTCTCGCCATGTGGATGGTGATCAACCTCGCGACCGGCCTCTTCGGCCTGGCGCCTGGCATTGACGGCCAGATCGCCTGGGAAGCCCATATTGGCGGCTTTCTTGCCGGCTTTTTCGGCCTGCGGTTTTTTGATCGGCGAGAGCAGGTGCCCCGGCAGGCGGACGAGCCGGAGACCTGAGACGGCCGCACTTGAAATGCAACCGTTCGCGGCGCACCATGTTCATCCCAGGGCAAGCCGGCCAGGGCAGGAGCCGGCAGGAAATGCAGAGGAGGACGCCATGACTGTTAAGGCAATTCTCGAGGCAAAAGGCCACGACGTGGTGACGCTCGGGCCGAACGAAAAGCTCAGCGAAGCCATCCGCATGCTTTCCGAACACAGGATCGGCGCGCTGGTCATCACCAACGGCGATCACAAGATCGTCGGCATTCTTTCCGAGCGCGATGTGGTGCGGGTTCTCGCCAAAGAGGGGGCGGCGGCGCTCGACCTTGCCGTCCGCTCGGCGATGACGCCCAAGGTGAAGATCTGCAATGAGAACCACACCGTCAACGAGGTCATGGAGATCATGACCAAGGGCCGCTTCCGCCATCTGCCGGTGGAAAAGAACGGGCTGCTCGACGGCATCGTGTCGATCGGCGACGTGGTCAAGCGGCGCATCGAGGATGTCGAGCGCGAGGCCGAGGAGATCAGGGCCTATATCGCCACGGCATAGGTGACGGCGGCCGGGTTGCCGGCAGGTCGATTTTTCAAGCTGCTATCGCAGTTCGTCGCGGCAGGTGCGGGCCTGTGCCGCGTCGGCGCGTGCGGCTTTGCGCTTGTCTCTTTTGGCGGTTTGCACTAGCGAAGTTGCACAGCAAAATATGCGTTCTCGCATATCCGCAATTTCAATATGCAGGCCCTTATGAGCATTATCGACACCCGCACGCCCGACGCCAAGCGCCTGGTTCCCGGCGCCACCGGCGACTGGGAGATCATCATCGGCCTCGAGGTCCACGCGCAGGTGACCTCGCAGGCAAAGCTGTTTTCCGGCGCCTCGACCATTTTCGGCGCCGCGCCCAACGCCAATGTCAGCCTGGTCGACGCGGCGATGCCCGGCATGCTGCCGGTCATCAACGAGGAATGCGTCAAGCAGGCGATCCGCACCGGGCTGGGCCTGAAGGCCGAGATCAACCACAAATCGGTCTTCGACAGGAAAAACTATTTCTATCCCGACCTGCCGCAGGGCTACCAGATCTCGCAGTTCAAGCAGCCGATCGTCGGCGAGGGGAAGGTGATCGTCTCGGTCGGCCCGGACCGGCAGGGCGAATTCGAGGACATCGAGGTCGGCATCGAGCGCCTGCACCTGGAGCAGGACGCCGGCAAGTCGATGCACGACCAGCATGCGACGATGTCCTATGTCGATCTCAACCGCTCCGGCGTGGCGCTGATGGAGATCGTCTCCAAGCCGGATATGCGCTCCGCCGATGAAGCCAAGGCCTATGTCACCAAGCTGCGCACCATCGTGCGCTACCTCGGCACGTGCGATGGCAATATGGACGAAGGCTCCCTGCGCGCCGACGTCAACGTCTCGGTGCGCCGGCCCGGCGGCGAATTCGGTACGCGCTGCGAGATCAAGAACGTCAACTCCATCCGTTTCATCGGCCAGGCCATCGACTACGAGGCGCGCCGCCAGATCGCCATCCTGGAGGACGGCGGCAAGATCGACCAGGAAACGCGGCTGTTCGACCCCAACAAGGGCGAAACGCGCTCGATGCGTTCCAAGGAAGAAGCGCACGACTACCGCTATTTCCCCGATCCCGACCTTCTGCCGCTGGAATTCGACCAGGCCTATGTCGACGCGTTGGCAACGGACCTGCCGGAACTTCCCGACGCGAAAAAGGCGCGGCTGATCACCTCGCTCGGCCTGTCGACCTACGACGCCTCGATCCTGGTATCGGAAAAGGCGGTCGCCGACTATTTCGAGAAGGTGGCCGCCGGTCGCGATGGCAAGCTTGCCGCCAACTGGGTCATCAACGATTTGCTGGGTGCGTTGAACAGAGCCGGCAAGAGTATTGAAAATGCTCCGGTTTCGCCCGATCAGCTCGGCGCGGTCATCGACCTGATCAAGGAAGGCACCATCTCCGGCAAGATCGCCAAGGATCTGTTCGAGATCGTCTGGAACGAGGGCGGCGATCCGCGTCAGCTGGTCGAAAGCCGCGGCATGAAGCAGGTCACCGATACCGGCGCCATCGAAAAGGCGGTGGACGAGGTGATCGCTGCCAACCCGGACAAGGTCGAACAGGCGCGCGCCAAGCCGACCATGGCCGGCTGGTTCGTCGGCCAGGTGATGAAGGCGACCGGCGGCAAGGCCAACCCGCAGGCGGTCAACGAGCTGGTCAAGGCCAGGCTCGGGATCGAGTAGGATGTTCGTCCGCACCGCCGGCGAGCGCGATCTTGCGGCGGTGCGCGCATTGCTGGTCGAGACATGGCATGCCACCTATGATGCCATCTACGGCGGGCCGCGGGTCAGCGAAATCATCGATGAATGGCATTCTATCGCCGCGCTCAAGGCACGGCTGACGCGGCCGAACTCGGAGTTCCTGGTCGCCGACGACGGCAAAAACATCGGCGGCATGGCTTTCGCCGCCGCTACCACGGATGCCAGGATCGTCATGCTGAACCAGCTTTACGTGCATCCTGCCTGGCAGAGGCAAGGCATCGGCCAGGCGCTGCTGGGCGAGATCGAGGCCAGCTTTCCGGAGGCCCGGACGCTGCGTGTCGAGGTCGAGGAAGCAAATGCTCCGGCTGTCGCCTTCTACCGCTCGAGGGGGTTCTTGCCCGCCGGCAACACGGCCGATTGCGGCGGCGCCTCGGGATTGCCGGCGCTGGTTTTGGAGAAGGCGATCGGCTAGCTCGTTTGCCTGGCGCTCAGTTGCGTTTCTCAGGCAGGTTGGAGCAGCCGGCAGCGAGAAACTCGCACGGCAGGCTGCCGCCGCCGCCCGACGTGTGCGGGGGCGTGGCGGCTTCGATTTTTTCCACCTCGTAATATTTCGAGGTGACACCCCATTTTTTGACGCCCTGGCACGTCGAGCGCACGCCAACCTCCGTCGCCTTTGCCGCAGTCTTGTAATAGGTGGTGATCCGGCAGGATTGGCTGACCGGCAGCGCGTTCGCCGGGCTCGTGACCGGCGGCAGGAAGTTCGGGAAGGCAAGCAGCGAGATTGCCGCAATGATCCTGACGGCGGGCATGGTGAGGGGAAGGTGCTGCATCGTTTGTCTCCATCGATGGCGCCGCTCGCTCGTGGCGCAGCGGCGCGTTTGTTCCGGCAAGATCAGGCCATGATGCCGGTGCTGCCGCATCTGCCGCGCGGGGGAAGGCGGTAGCGGTCTGAACCGCCGCCGTCATCCGCGAGCGGCCGCGTCAGGGCGTTTTCGGCTTGATGAGCGTCTCTATCGGAACGGCGACTTTTGGAGGCCGGACCGTACTGGTTCCACCATCGACGGCCAGCCCGCCGCTGTTGAGATAGCGTACCGTATAGTGCAGCTCATAGCCGGGAACTCTGATCCATGTAGGCTTGGGATTGAACTGGTCCGGCGGCCTCGAATACCACTTCGGGATCTGCATGATCTTGGAACCGGCACCGAATCCCGCAGTCTTGGCCGCTACTGCGAAGGCGCTGTCTCTGGGGTCGTTCGGCGGCTGGTCGACATTGCCGATGACGACCAGCGAATCGTATTTTCGCGCGTCCAGCCGTACTGCGGGAACGTTCAGCGCAGCCACGTCGCCTTCGCGCATCGTCAGCGCCTTCTGACGGCCATCCTCATTGGCATAGACGTTGAGGTTTATGGCCTCGGATTCCGCATAGACGACACTGTTGTGGAAGTCGCGGGCTGGCAGGCGTGTGAGGCTGTCGAAGGTCACTTCAACCGTCGGCTTGGCTATGGCGTCCGTCACCACCAGGTTGCGCCGCGGCACCGTCCAGAAGATGAGATCATCGCCGGTGGCCTGCGTGCCGGCATCGGAGCCGTCTATTGCCGAGCATTTCGAATTTGGAACCGGCGTCGTCACCGGCAGAGGTGCCGAAAACGAGCTGCGAACCTGAGCGTCGATGTAGTTGCCGACGTTGAAAACGTCTTCGAGGATGTTGCCGCCCTCGAAGCTCGCCGGGCCGGGTTGCGAGCGAATGATGACCTGGCTGGAATCGGTCTGCCAGCCGCTGCAGAAGACGTTGACGTCTATGGGAATGCCGATGTGGCGGTCGGAGGTCACCGGGATGGAGACTTTGATGGTCAGGATGTAAGGAACTTTGACAAACCAGCTGTTCGGCTGGTTCAGCATCTGCGTCGCAAAGCGCGACGGCCGCCATTGCTTCAGCGATTCGATCGATGCGCGTGATGATCGTCCCTGGGCGGCCAGCTGTGCGTTGGTGGCGTCGACCTTGGCTTGCGCCAGGTTGCGGACGGTGTTGGTGATCAGGAACACGCCGAGTTCGGCTTTGCAGGGCCTGTTCGATTGTGTGGCGTTGCATGGGGCAAGTGCCGCACTGGGAACCGGCGGCCCCGACGGCGGCGGCTGGGCGGCCGCGGCGGCCGCCATCAGGCAGAAAAACAGCATCGTGCAGGTTTTCAACATGGTATCCTCGCTCTTTCGGTTGGAAACCACCCTCCGGCTAGACAACACCATTTCTTCGACAGCGGTTCATCGCCCGCACGGGGGACGAACCGCGAAACATCGGGCCGGCCCAGCGACGTCGGGCCGCCGTCCTTTCGGATTGGATATCTACTGCTTCACGACGCCTTTGGTTGTCGCCATCGGCGCGACGACCTTGGGCTTGGGGGTTTTCGGGCCGGGGTCGACTACCAATGCGGCCGTGCAGGAGCATTTGCCCGAACCGCAGTTCAGGTCGCCCTTGCACATTTTGGAATGCCGCATATCGGTGCAGTCGGCGGTCCCGGAGCAGGAGCAACTGCCTTGCCCAATCGTTCCGGACTGACATTTGAAGCTCCATGCCGGATCGGCGGCAAGGCCGGCCACAGCGAGCGATAAGGCAAAAAGCGTCGTCGAGATGAGCTTGCGCATGAATACCTCCCGGTTCTATCGAGCGATGGAACCACGAAGCAGCAACGCCTTCATCTCCCGCGCGGGGGACGAACTCGCATACCGGTGACGATCGTCAATGCTGTCCCTTCAGCACGACGAGATAGCCGCGTTCGACGCGAAGCCGGAACGCGATTTGCCCTGCAGTGCCGGGATCCTTGGAAACCTTGTCGATGACATAGCCGCTGGGATGCGAGCCAAGCCATTCTTCCGGTTTGTCGGTGCTTTCGAATGGCTTTTGCAACCGGGCCAGGATGCCGACTTCGCCTTGATAGTCGAAAGCCACGGCCCAGTCCGCATCCTTTCGCTCGTCGATGAAGTTGGCGAGCGGCGTCAGATCATAGCGTTTGAACGCGGTTGCCGATGCCACCGCGTGGCCGATGCCGAAAATGACAAGCATGACGATGGCCGAGCTCTTCAGCCTGGCGAGCGGGATCTCCGCCATGAAATAGCCGAACAGGATGACCACGAACGGCAACATCGGCACGACATAATGAGGCTGCTTGCCGGATATCGCGCTGAACACGAGAAACACGGCAACGAACGAGAATGACAGCAGGCGCAAGGCGCGCAGATCCGGCGACTTCGCGTCGATCAGGTTGCGTATCCGCGTGCGCAGCTTCAACCGCCACACCTCGGGTATGAAGATCCACGGTATGAACATGACGGGCAGCAGCAGCAGATAGAAATAGAACGGCCGGCCATGCGAATTGCGCAAATTGCCGGTGACGCGCCCCGCCGACTGGTTCCAGACGAGATCATAAACGAAATTGCCTTTTGTCAGGATGGTCGCCGGCACCAGCCAGATCGCCACCGGAATTAGTGCGGCGAGCAGGGCCAGGCCCACTCCAGCGAGGAAGTTCGGTGTCGTCAGTCCCGCCCGCCGGTCGCGCCAGAACGGGTAGAACAGGATGGGCGCGCCGATATGGATCAGCACCACTGGGCCTTTCGTCAGCACGCCCATGCCGATGAACAGCCCGGCCAGAACGGCCTGCCAGCGGTTGCCGCTGCGGGCAAAGGCAATCAACGACAACAGCGCGGCGAGCACAAAGACCGTCAGCAACAGGTCGAACAGGATCAGCGTCGAATAGATGACGAACACGCTGCTTCCGGCAACCAGCCAGGGGATGCGCCGCGCGATGTCGTCGCGGCCCGGAAACAGGGTCTTTGCCAACGCCGTCGTCAGCCAGATGACGAGCGAGGAGGCGGCGAAGATGACCAGCATCGCCGCCGGCCTGCTGGCGCCGAAAATGTTCCAGACAAGGTCGATAAGCCAAAACAGCAGTGGCGGCTTCTGCAGATAGGGCGCGAAATTCATCGTCGGGACGAAGATCTGTCCGCTCAGATACATTTCCCAGGTGACGCTGAGATATCGCGTTTCGTCGACGGGCAGCAGTGGCCGGAAAGCGACCGCGATTACGATCAGCCCAAGCAGAAAGAGGTAGGGGAGCAGTCGCTCGGTAGATGTCGGTGTCAAAGATCGAGATCCGCGCCAGAAACCATTTTCATTCCAGCCGAGCATAGTGCCGCGTTTCTGGACCGCGAACGACCGCACCATGATTTTGGCCGAATTGCAACGATGCCGGTTTCGTTTCCCAGATTTTGCGGACGATGGTGTCAAAGGTTTGAAAAACTTACCGGCCGAGTCTTTTGGACCGCTGCCGGTCCGGGGAACCTGAGCAAAATCAACTGGAGCGCAACGGCGGTGACAATTCGCGCATCAACAGTTCGAGCTCGCGCTGATCGCCGGTACCGGTCTTGTCGAAGATCGTCGCCAGCTGCGACTTGACGGTGCCGTCCGAGACGCCGCCGGCCGCGGCAATTTCCTTTCGCGTCAGGCCGGCGGCAACGTGACCGGCGACTCGCCTTTCTGCCGCGGTCAGTCCGAACAGCGCCGCAATGGCGTCCAGCGCCGGGGTCGGTGTCGAACCGGCCGCGGCGATGAAGATCGCTGCGGCGGCGCGTTGCGAGATGCGCGCCGAGATTTCACGCCGCGCCAGCGGCATGACATGGGCCACTGCCGGAACGACCGTCCTGGCCAGGGGAATGTTGATGCCGCAAGGTCCGAGCGCGAATTCGTCGCGCGTGCCGAGCTGGACGGCACGGCCGATTGCGGCGTTGGCGTTGGCATAGGTGAAGGAAAGCTGTCCGCGCACGCAAGCGACCGAGATGTTTTCGGCGAGCAGCGCTTCGGCTGACGGGTTGGCGAAGATGATGGTCATGTCTTCGGCCACGATCAGCACCGGATGGTCGAGGCTTTCGATGATGGAACGGAAGATTTCCGCCTTGCGCCGCTCGGCTTCGAACAGGTCGCCGATGGTCACCGCGCGCCGCACATGCGGTGCCAGCAGGCTGACAAGCTCGAGATCCTCGCGGGAAATCTGGCGCCTGTCCCTGTCGGTCACCACCATCAACGTGCCGATCCGGGTCGGCCGCTTCATCAACGCCACCCAGAAGAAATCGTCTAGGCGGTTGGGTTGCACCCATTCGCGCACGATGCGGCTTTCGAGCCATCTCTGTCGCGTATCCGGGCCTTGCAAAGCGTAGATCGAATCGACGGTGAACGGCACGTCGATCTCCATCTTGGGAACCGCCGCATAGAACGGCACTTGCGAGCCGTAGTCATGCTTCAACGGCTCAAGAACTGCGGGATCGCCGCAGGACACCGAAAATCGCGCGGAGCTGCTGATCGTGTCGATGACGGCGAGCATGGCAAGCTGGCCTTCCGCCAGATTGCAGATGGCCTCGAGTGTCGCCTGCCAGCGGTCGACGTCGGCAATCGAATCGTAGATCGCCTCAACGACCTGCGGCAATGCGCGACCGGCCGTGCCCGCCAGCGATGACATGAGCCCCTCTCATTTGCCGTCCTTGAGGCAACGAAGCTTCAACTGCTAGAATAACGCTGCGTAAGGTTGCCAACAACCTATTTCATCTGCTTCGGACGGCCGCGAAAATAGCATGAACGTATTGCTTTCCCGTCAGCCATTTGCTCGCCTGGTGCGGCAAGACCCTTGCCTTCGCAATGCCGTGACGCCATAAGCAGGAACAGGCGCCGCAGCCGCCGCGAGGACTTGCTTCAAGGACTTGCCACGAGGATTTGGATGAAGACTTTCCTTCTGCAGTTTTTCACCTGGTGGAACAGCCAGACATTGGGAACGCGCTTCCACACCTGGCGGCACGGCAAGAAGGTCGGGCAGGACGAGGTCGGCAACGTCTACTATGAGGGCGGCGTCGATTCGGAAGGCCGCACCCGTCGCTGGGTCATCTACCGCGACTATTCGGAAGCCTCGGCGATTCCGCCCGGCTGGCATGGCTGGATCCATCATCGTGTCGACCTTGCGCCGCCAAGCGAAGACTACAAGCCACGCGACTGGCAAAAGCCGCATGTGCCGAACCTCACCGGCAGCCCCGCGGCCTATCGCCCGAAAGGCTCGGTGCTGACCAACCAGCATCGTCCGCAGGTGACGGGCGACTACGACGCCTGGACGCCTGGTTCGTGATCGATCGCCGCGACACGCGCGCGGTCCCCACGGGGAGCGGTCCCACGAGGGCGGTCCTTTGTCGCCACAATTGCTGTTTAGCTGTTTGCTGATCCGACAGCAGCAACTAGCCTTGGCGTTAAGAGAATCACCCGGGCGCAAACCACCGGACCTTGCATGAGCATGTTCAGCCGAATTTTGACGGGCGGATTAACCGCGGTCGTTCTCGCTTCTATGGTGGCGCTCGCTACTGCGCAGGAATTGGCGCCGCCTGCGCCGGACGCGTCGGTGGCGCCTGCAGCACCGGCAGTATCCGAGCGCATCACCAATCCAGTCGCTGAATTCGCCGGCATCGACAAGATCACCGGCCGTATCATCACCTTCGATGTTTATATCGACGAGACGGTTCAGTTCGGCGCTTTGCAGGTGACGCCGCGCATCTGCTATTCGCGGCCCGAAAACGAAGAGCCGAAGACGGATTCGTTCGTCGAGGTCGACGAGATCACGCTCGATCGGAAAATACGCCGTATCTTCACCGGCTGGATGTTTGCCGAAAGCCCCGGGATCAACGCCGTCGAGCATGCCGTCTATGATATCTGGCTGAAGGGCTGCAAGCAGAAGTCCGACGTGCCGGCACCCGCCGCCCCCAAAACCAACTAGAATCTGTCAGTGCGCGGCGCATACCGCGCCCTGCGGAACCGCCGCGTTGCCCGAGCGTTGGTGCCTCTCTACGGAGGAGGTTGCCATGATGATGGCCAACAAGAACGAACTTCTCGACATCGAAAGGGGATTCTGGACCGGCGGTGCCGACTATTTCAAGGCCAATGCCGATACCGACTGCCTGGTGGCCTTCCCGCAGATGGCGCGGGTGATGAGCAATACCGATCTGGCCGCAACTGCCACGGACCCGAACCGCTGGCGCGATCTCGACATCGACCTCAAGGGCATCATCGAGCCGGGCAGCGACATCGTCATGCTGACCTACGAGGCGCGTGCGACGCGGCAAGATGGCGAAGCCTATGCGGCGCTGGTCAGCACCGGCTATGTCCACCGCGTCAATGGCTGGAAGATGATGTTCCACGCACAGACGCCGCTGGTGACGGCAGCAAAAGGCTGACCGGCCGCAAGAGCAATTCCAGGAAGTGTGAACGGCTTTCCGTCCCGAATTGCGTTTCTGTGAAACGATGAGCCATTCCAGGTTATGGAAAAAACACAGCCTCGCCCTTCAGCGCCTCGGCCAGCATCTTCTCGTACTTGCCGCGCGGCACGTCGATTGCACCGAAGCGTTTGAGATGCTCGGTGGTGAACTGCGTATCGAGCAGTGCAAAGCCACGCGCCCTCAGGCGTTCGACGAGGTGAACCAGGCAGGCCTTTGACGCGTCGGTCTCCCTGGCGAACATGCTCTCGCCGAAGAACACGCGGCCGAGCGATACGCCGTAGAGCCCCCCGACCAATCGGTCGTTGTGCCAGGCCTCGACCGAATGGCAATGGCCCATCCGATGCAGCTCGATATAGGCTTCGCGGATCGGCGCGTTGATCCACGTCGACCGACGTTCCTCGCGCCTTTCAGCGCAGGCCTCGATCGTCGCCTCAAAGTCGAAATCGATGCGGAACTCGAACAGGTTCTTGCGGATCGTCTTTCTCAGGCTTTTCGGTATGTGGAACCCGTCGAGCGGAATGATGCCGCGCGTCTCCGGCCGCACCCAGAATACTTCGGGGTCATTGGCGCTTTCGGCCATCGGGAAGACGCCGGAGGCATAGGCTTTGAGCAAAAGGTCGGTCGGGATGCGATAACCGGGTGCGTAGGGACGGGTCATCGCTTCGCCCTGTATCACTCGCCTTCGGCCAGGTATTTTTCCAGCCAATGGATGTCGTAGTCGCCATTGGCGATGTCGGCGTTGCCAACGAGGTCGCGAAACAGTGGCAGCGTCGTCTTGATGCCGTCGACGACGAATTCGTCGAGCGCGCGCCGCAGCCGCATCATGCATTCGACGCGGTTGCGGCCGTGCACGATCAGCTTGCCGATCAGGCTGTCGTAGTAGGGCGGGATCTTGTAGCCCGAATAGACGCCGGAATCGACGCGGATACCGAGGCCGCCCGGCGTGTGGAAATGGGTGATGGTGCCCGGCGAGGGCGTAAAGGTGCGCGGATCCTCGGCATTGATGCGGCATTCGATGGCATGGCCGTGGAAGCGGATATCCTCCTGGCGCACCGAAAGCCCGCCGCCCGAGGCGACGCGGATCTGCTCGTGCACGAGGTCGATGCCGGTGATCGCCTCGGTCACCGGATGTTCGACCTGCAGGCGCGTGTTCATCTCGATGAAATAGAACTCGCCGTCCTCATAGAGGAATTCGATGGTGCCGGCGCCGGAATAGCCGAGATCGGCGATCGCCCTGGCGCAGACGCCGCCAATATGCGCGCGCTCCTCGGCATTGAGCGCCGGCGAGGGCGCTTCTTCCCAGACCTTCTGGTGGCGGCGCTGCAGCGAGCAGTCGCGCTCGCCGAAATGCACGCCGCGCCCGGCGCCGTCGCCGAACACCTGCACTTCGATATGGCGCGGCTTCTGCAGATATTTCTCGATATAGACTGCGTCGTCGCCGAAGGCCGCACCCGCCTCCGAGCGTGCCGTCTGCAGCGCCACCTCGAGATCGGCCTCGCTACGCGCCACTTTCATGCCGCGCCCGCCGCCGCCGGCCGATGCCTTGATGATCACGGGGTAGCCGATCGCGGCGGCAATGCGCTTGGCTTCCTTGTCCTCGGTGACCGCGCCGTCGGAGCCGGGCACCACGGGAATACCGAGGCGTTTTGCGGTACGCTTGGCCTCGATCTTGTCACCCATGATGCGGATATGGTCGCCGGTCGGGCCGATGAAGGTGATGTTGTGCGCGGCGAGGATGTCGGCGAACTTGGCGTTCTCCGACAGAAAACCGTAGCCGGGATGCACCGCGTCGGCGCCGGTGATCTCGCAGGCGGCGACGATCTGGTGGATGTTGAGATAGCTGTCGCGCGACGGCGGCGGGCCGATGCAGACGCTCTCGTCGGCGAGACGCACATGCATGGCGTCGGCGTCGGCGGTCGAATGCACCACCACCGTCTGGATGCCGAGCTCCTTGCAGGCGCGCAGCACCCTGAGGGCGATTTCGCCGCGATTGGCGATGAGGATTTTCTGGAACATCTTTCGCCTGTTCCCGGCTCTACTCGATCACGACGAGCGGCATGCCATATTCGACCGGCTGCGCATCTTCGAACAGGATCGCCGTCACCGTGCCGGCGCGCGGCGAGGGGATCTGGTTCATCGTCTTCATTGCTTCGATGATCAGCAGCGTCTGGCCTTCCTTGACCTTCTGGCCGATTTCGATGAACGGCCTGGCGTCCGGCGACGGTGCCAGATAGGCGGTGCCGACCATCGGCGAGGCGACGGCGTTCTTCGACACGTCGGGCGTCGCCGGGGCGGCCGCTGCCGCGGGCTGCGCGGCTGCCGGGGCATAGGCCGGCTGAGCTGCGGCGACCGCATGGACGGCCGGCGCCTGCCGCGAGACGCGCACCTTCAGATCGCCCAGCTCGACCTCGATCTCGGTCAGGTTGGTGTCGTTCAGTATGCCCGCCAGATCGCGGATCAGCTGCTGGTCAACACCGTTCTTCTTTATCGACATTTTCGAGCCTTCTGTTTGTTGGCCGGTCATAGGCGTGCAGCCAGCGCCTGCAGCGCCAGCGTGTAGCCGAGCGGCCCGAACCCGCAGATCATGCCGACGGCGACCGGCGCGACCATGGAGACGTGGCGGAATGGTTCCCGCGCGTGGATGTTGGAGAGATGCACCTCAGCCACCGGCAGCGGCGCGACGGCGCGGATGGCATCGTGAATGGCGATCGAGGTATGGCCGTAGGCGCCCGGATTGATGACGATTGCGGCGGCCTTGTCGGCGGCCTCGTGGATCCAGTCGACGAGGTCGCCCTCATGGTTCGACTGGCGGAAATCGATCTCCAGCCCAAGTGCGGCACCTGCCTGCTTGCAGTCGTCGGCGATCGCGGCAAGCGTCTTGCCGCCATAGATGCCCGGCTCGCGCTTGCCGAGCGCGTTGAGATTGGGGCCGTTCAGGACGAAAACCGTTTTCAAAAAATGCCGACCTTTCCCGGCGCGGCTAAGCCGGCGCGCCGGACCCTCTATAATGGGCATAGACGCTGGCGAAAAGAGCGCAAGTGCGTTCTTTCGCCGTCCACAACAGCCGGAAAACGGCCCGTGCCGGAAACCCGCAGCCTAATCGAAACCCGAACGCTGATCAGAGCGCGGCCTTCGCCGCCTCGATCTTTTCGGCCAGCACTTCCTGGCCAAGCGCGCCGAACACCACCTCGTTGCCGACGACATAGGACGGCGTTCCGGTGATGGCGAGCTTGGTGGCGAGGTCATAGGTCTTGGAGAAGGCCTCGGTGATGCTCGGGTCCTTCATCTTTTCGCGCAGCGCCGCCTCGTCGGCGCCGAGCGACAGCGCCACCTTGATCGCCGCCGCCTCGGTGGCGCGCCCCTGGCCGCCGAGCAGCGCATTGTGGAATTCGCCGTATTTCTCCGGCTTCATCAAATGGAAGGCCATCGAGACGACGCTCGCCTTCTGCGAATCCGGGCCGAGGATCGGGAACTCCTTGAGTACGAAGCGCAGGTCCGGATCGGCCTTGGTCAGCGCGCGCATGTCGTCGATGGCGCGTTTGCAGTAGCCGCAATTATAATCATAGAATTCGACGATGGTGACCTTGCCGTTCGGATTGCCGACAACACCGTCGAATGAGGAATTGAAGATCTGGTCCTTGGCGTCTTTGATGACGCCGAGACTGGCGACGCGCTGTTCTTCTTTCTGCTTGGCCTCGAGTGCCTGCTGGGCTTCCAGAAGCACTTCCGGGTTCTTCAGCAGATAGTCGCGGACGATGCCTTCGACTTCGGCACGGTCGAGCTTGGTACCTGAGGACGTCGTCTGGGCAAGCTGTGCCGTGCCGGCCTTCGCCGTCTGCGGATTGCCGGCGACGAAGCCGAACGCCAGCATGGCGAGAGCCGCTGCCACTCCGGTAGTGCCCAGCAGAATTGCCTTGGTCATGATCCTCGATCCTCTTGCCTGTGTTCGGGTCCGCCCGGTTTGGCTGTGTCGCAGCCTGCGTCCGAAAGGTTCACTTCTTCTTACCTGATGGTGCGTAGTTTATAATGTCCTGCGCGCGAAGCCAGCCCGGCTCGCCCCGCTTCATGCTCTGCTGCGCCCGCATGGCGAAGATTTTCGCATTCTTGTAGTCGCCGGAATAGAAATGCCCTTCGGCGGTTGCAAGCTCGGCGGCCGGGATGTTGCCGAGTTCCCCGTAAGCCTGTGCCAGATAGCGGTATCCGGCGGCGTTTTCGCGATCCCGTCCGAGGCCGGTGTTGATCTGCGCCACCGCCTTCTTCAGCGAATCCTGCGTGCCGATCGCCATCAGTGCCTGGCCGTAAGAGACCGGCAGCAGCCCCGATCGCGCCGGATCGAGGCTGACCGACTTGGCATAGGCGTCCGCCGCATCCTTCGGCCGGTTCGCCTTCATCAGGATGTCGCCGCGTAATTCCTGGAAATAGGGATTTTTCGGCTGTTCCTTGATCAACGCGTTGGTCTTGGTGAGCGCCGACGCCAGATTGCCGAACAGATAGGTCATCTGCGCGTCGCCATAGCGTGAGGCGACGCTGCCGGGGTTCTTGCGCATCAATCGCGACGCCGCCGCCTGGCCCTGCATGTAGGCGGCGATCTTTATGCGCATCATGTCGTGGCGCTGCTGCAGTGCCGGCGGGTCCACCTTGTCGACGTAAGGGCTCTGCTTCACCAGCACTTCGAGATTGGCGATACGCTCCTGCGGCATCGGATGGCTGATCCTGTAGGGATCGACTTGCGCGCCCGAGAGCGACAATGCGTTCTGGAAGCGGCCAAACGTCTTCAGCATGCCCATGCCGGACTGGCCGGTTGCATTGAGATAGGTGATCGCCGAACGGTCGGCGGTCATCTCTTCGGTGCGCTGATAAGCGAGGATACTGCGTTGCGCCATCTCGCCGCCGCCGGCCACCACGCCCATGCCGGCGCCGGCGAGACCGCGGCTGTTGCTGGTGGCGCCGGCCACCATGGCGCCGGCGCCAAGCAGCGTCGCCAGGATCGCCATCGTCTTGGCGCGCTCGAGCTGTTCTCGCAATTTCTGCTGGTGTCCGCCGGCGATATGGCCGGCCTCGTGGGCAATGACGCCAATGATCTCGTTGGGCGTTTCGGCCGTCATCAGCGCGCCGGTGTTGATGAACAGCCGGCGGCCGGCAACAAAGGCGTTGAAGCTCTGGTCGTTGACCAGCACGATGTTGATGGCGTCGCCCGACAAGCCCGCCGCCTTGAAGATCGGCCGCGCGTAATCGCGCACCAGCGCCTCGATCTCGGCATCGCGCACAACCGGCACATTCTGCGCAAAGGCATTGACCGAGCCGGCTATGGCGACCACCACGGCAAGCGAAAGCATCGCGAGGGCGCGCGCTGTCCTGGCGATCGTCGATTTGGGTCGGCTCAACATGGCAGGTCCACTGGTAGACGAGTGGGCGAAGGATGAAAAGTCGGCAGCCTAAACTTACCGAACTTGTGATCCCCACACCAATCGGGCATTTGTGCGGCGCGGCCAGCATGGCCGGCACGTGTGGACAAGTGTGGTGGATTGAAAAATGGTTGTTTCGCTTTCGCGCCGCGGCGCGGTCGAACCGTTCCATGCCATGGACATCCTGGCCGAGGCGAATCGGCTGAAAGCCAAGGGCCTGCCGGTCGTTTCTATGGCCGTCGGCCAGCCTTCCGATCCGGCGCCGGCCGGGGTTCGCGAAGCGGCGGCCAATGCCTTGAAGACAGGCCGCATCGGCTATACCGACGCGCTGGGCCTCGCCGGCCTGCGCAAGGCGATCGCGGCGCATTATGGCGAGCATTACGGGCTTGACGTTTCGCCCGAGCGGATAGCCGTCACCACCGGATCGTCGGCTGCCTTCAACCTCGCTTTCCTGGCAATGTTCGATCCAGGCGACCGCGTCGCCATCGCTGCGCCCGGCTATCCTGCCTATCGCAACATCATGGCCGCGCTCGGCATCGACATCGCCGAGATCGAGTTGGACGGCGCCGCCTATCTGCATGCCGAGCACCTGCAAGCCGCGCACCGCGAAAAACCGCTGAAGGGCGTGCTGTTCGCCAGCCCGGCCAACCCGACCGGCGCGGTCATTCCCGCCGGCGATCTCGAGGCGCTGGTCGAGACGGCGCAAGAGCTCGGCATCGCCATCATCTCGGACGAAATCTACCACCGGCTGGCCTATGCGGCGCCCGACACGACGGCGCTTGCTTTCGGCGCGGATGTGACGGTGATCAATTCCTTCTCGAAATATTATTGCATGACCGGCTGGCGCATCGGGTGGATGGTGCTGCCGCAGGAACTGGTGCGGCCAGTCGAGCGCATCGCCCAAAGCCTCTACATCTCGCCGCCCGAACTGTCCCAGATTGCCGCGATCGAGGCATTCAAGGCGACGTCAGAGCTGGAAGCGGTGAAGGCGCGCTATGCCTGGAACCGCGAGCTCCTGATGCAACGCCTGCCGGAGCTCGGCTTTGCTTTGGCCGCGCCCATGGACGGCGCGTTCTACGCCTTCTGCGACGTCACCAGGCACACCAATGACAGCATGGCGTTTGCGCGCCGGATGCTTGCCGAGGCGCATGTGGCGGCGACGCCGGGCCGCGATTTCGACCCGCTGCAAGGCCATCGCACGATGCGCTTTTCCTATGCCGGCAGCCACGACGACATGGTCGAGGCGATGGCGCGTATCGAACGCTGGCTGAAGTAGCGGGGGCGACGATGCCGGAGCTTGAACAGGCGCCTCAACTCGAACAGGCGTTGCGCGAGGTCGCCGCCGAAATGGCGGAGCGTACCGATCGCGGCGACGTCGCCAGCTATATTCCCCAGCTCGGCAAGATCGATTCGAAAAAATTCGGCATTTCCGCGGTGACCAATGACGGCCGCGTGCTGACCGCGGGCGACGCCGACGAGGCGTTTTCGATCCAGAGCATCTCAAAGGTGTTCACGCTGACGCTGGCGCTCGGCAATGTCGGCGACGCGCTGTGGCAGCGGGTTGGGCGCGAACCTTCGGGCAATCCGTTCAACTCGATCGTCCAGCTCGAGCACGAGAACGGCATTCCGCGCAATCCATTCATCAATGCCGGCGCCATCGTCGTCTCCGACATCCTGCTTGCCGGCCATCAGCCGCGCGAGGCGATCGGCGAGATCCTGCGCTTCATCCAGTTCCTGGCCGATGACGACACCATCGTCATCGACCGCGAGGTCGCGGCGTCCGAACGCGCCACCGGCTTTCGCAATTTCGCGCTTGCCAATTACATGAAATCGTTCGGCAATCTCCACCATGCGCCGGAACTGGCGCTGGGCGTCTATTTCCACCATTGCGCTATCGCCATGAGCTGCCGGCAACTGGCCCTGGCCGGCCGCTTCCTTGCCAATGGCGGCAAGAACCCGGCGACCGGGCATTCCGTCGTGTCGGCAGAGCGCGCCCGCCGCATCGGCGCGATGATGCTGACCTGCGGCCACTATGACGGCTCCGGCGACTTCGCTTTCCGCGTCGGCATTCCCGGCAAGAGCGGCGTTGGCGGCGGCATATTGGGGATCGTGCCGGGCGTCGCCTCGCTTGCCGTATGGTCGCCAGGCCTCAACGCCAACGGCAATTCCAGGCTGGGTTCGATCGCGCTGGAAAAACTGGCGAAGATGATGAACTGGTCGATCTTCGCGCCATAGTGTCGTCGCCTGAATTGGAGCAAAAAATCCCGCGCAGCCGATCGGCAGCGCGGGATTTTTTTTCAGAAAGTCTGGCTAATGCACGGAAAGGCTTAGAAAAAGCCCTTCCGTTGCCACCAGCCGGCACGCTTCGGCTTGTCCTCGGCCTTTGCTTCCTCGGTCTTTGCCTCGTCGGTCTTTGCCTCGTCCGGGACGATCGAGGAGACGACCGGCACGACCGGAGCATCCACCGGTACCGGCTTGCGCCGCGACGGCCGGACCTTCGGCGTTTCCTCGGCAGCCGCCACTTCAGTCTCCTGCGAAGGCGGCGCAGCGGTCTCGCCGGAAGCCACGGAGGCGGCCCCGGCAGCCGATGTCTCGGCGCCCGCAATCTCGGCAACTGCTTCCGCCGCAACTTTCTTCGGCTTGGCGGTACGGCGCGGCTTCTTCGGCTTTTCGGCGCTCGGCATGTCGTCGTTCGCCGGAGCGAGCACCGCAAGCTCTTCGGCCGGCGGCGCACCTTCCGGCTCGCCGGTTACGGGCTCTGCTTCCGACACGGCACCTTCCGTCATGGCGGCTGGTTCGCCGGGGGCAGCTTCCAAGCCGTCCTCGCCGTCCTCACGGCGATTGCGCTTGCCGCCGCGCTTGCCGCGCCGGCGCTTCTTGCCGTGACCGTCGTCCGCCGCTTCCGCCGTTTCGGCCACAACACCTGCCGGCGCTTCATGTTCCGCTTCGGCGCCTTGGTCGCCCGCGGCTACGAAGGCGTCGTCCGTCGGCGCCGAAACGGAAGCACCTTCCACAGCAGCGCCATGTTCGCGGTCCGCGTGTTCACGATCCCCGTGTTCACGATCCTTGCCGCCGCGCCGTCTGCGGCGCTTGCGGCGCTTGCGATCGCGGCCTTCGCCGTCCTCGCCGGACCTTGGCTGCTGCGGCTGCTGGGCAGGGCGTGGCTGCTCGGCCTGCACCGGTGCCTCGTCTTCCTCTTCGATGACGATCTCGTCCTCGGGTTCTTCCGGCTCGACATAGGCCGGGAACGTGCGCGCCTCGACAAAGCCTTCCGGCTTTTCGGCCAGCGCGCCGCGGAAGATGGCATAGTGTTGTGCACCGACCGCGTCATCGGCTTCGATGGTGATGGTCACGCCGAAGCGATGCTCGAATTCCACCAGCGTGCCGCGCTTGTGATTGAGCACATAGAGCGCGGTCGCCGCCGGCGTCCGCACCGTGATGTGGCTGCGCGAATCCTTGAGCAGGAATTCCTCGATTGCCCGCACCACCATCAGCGCGACCGACGAATCGGAGCGCACATGGCCGGTGCCGCCGCAATGCGGGCAAGGCTTCATCGTCGATTCCAGCACGCTGGCGCGGATGCGCTGGCGCGACATCTCCATCAGGCCGAAATGCGAGATGCGGCCGACCTGGATGCGGGCACGATCGTTCTTGAGGTGATCCTTCAGCCGCTTCTCGACGGAGCGGTTGTTGCGGTTCTCTTCCATATCGATGAAGTCGATGACGATGAGGCCGGCGAGATCGCGCAGCCTCAATTGCCGGGCGACTTCCTCGGCGGCTTCCAGATTGGTGTGAAGTGCGGTGTCCTCGATCGAGTGCTCCTTGGTGGAACGGCCCGAATTGACGTCGATGGCGACCAGCGCTTCCGTCTGGTTGATGATGATGTAGCCGCCGCTCTTCAGCGTCACCTGCGGCTGCAGCATGCGGTCGAGTTGCGCTTCGATGCCGTTGCGCACAAAGATCGGCGTCGTGTCGCGGAACGGCTGAACCACCTTGGCGTGGCTCGGCATCAGCATGCGCATGAAGTCCTTGGCCTCGCGGTAGCCTTCTTCGCCGGAAACCAGGATCTCGTCGATATCCTTGTTGTAAAGGTCGCGCACCGAGCGCTTGATCAGGCTGCCTTCCTCGTAAACCAGGGCAGGGGCCGTGGATTGCAGCGTCAGATTGCGGACGTTTTCCCAAAGCCGCATCAAATATTCGTAGTCGCGCTTGATCTCTGCCTTGGTGCGGCTTTCGCCTGCCGTACGCAGGATGACACCCATGCCTTGCGGCACTTCGAGATCGGCGACCACTTCCTTCAGCCGCTTGCGGTCCTGCGCATTGGTGATCTTGCGCGAAATACCGCCGCCGCGGGCCGTGTTCGGCATCAGCACCGAATAGCGGCCGGCCAACGACAGGTAGGTGGTCAGCGCTGCACCCTTGTTGCCGCGCTCTTCCTTGACGACCTGCACCAGCAGGATCTGCCGGCGCTTGATCACTTCCTGGATCTTGTACTGGCGACGGACCGGCTTGCGGCGGTTGCGCACTTCTTCCAGCGCGTCCTCGGCGCCGACCGATTCGACCTCGTGATCGTCCGGATGCGAGGATTGCACCTCTTCCAGCATGCCGCGATCATTGTCTTCGGAGGTTGCTTCGCCGCTTGTCTCGGCCCCGCTTGTCTCGGGCCCGCTTACCTCGACTTGCGGGACGGCTTCCGAGATTACGTCGGCATCGACGCTGGCAGCGATGGAACTCGAACCGCCTTCGGACGGCTCGGTCTCACCGCGATCGGCGGCTTCATCGCTCTGCCCGGCGGCACCCTCGCTCTGTCCGGCAATGTCGGACATGGTGTTGTCGTCAACGGCGTCCAGCTTTTCTGCGACGGCATCTTCGCCATTCTCGCCGTCGGCCGCGCCTGCCTCGCGCCTGTGCTCGCCGCGGTCGCGGCTCTTGCCGCCGCGCCGGCGTCCGCGCTTGCCACGGTCGCGGCTCTGGCGGTCCTCGCCTTCGGCGGCTTCCTCGTCCTCTTCGTCCTGGGCTTCCTGTGCTTCCGCACGCAGCAGCGCCTGACGGTCGGCGACCGGAATCTGGTAGTAGTCGGGGTGTATTTCACTGAAGGCGAGGAAACCATGACGGTTGCCGCCATATTCGACAAAGGCTGCCTGAAGGGAAGGTTCGACGCGCGTTACGCGGGCGAGATAGATGTTTCCTTTGAGCTGCTTCTTGTCCTGGGATTCAAAGTCGAATTCTTCAATACGGTTACCGCGAACGACGACAACGCGTGTTTCCTCCGGGTGGGAGGCGTCTATCAGCATTTTGTTGGGCATTATTTCGTTTCCTCCCGGCAGCCGTCGGCCGCAGCTTGCGAGGCAATGCCCGCTGCCGTGGACCTGGAACATGGGTGCCGGACAATTGAACGTCCGCCGGCCGCTGCCTGAGCGCCATGGCGGTGCCGCCCGCAGCCGTAGTGGCGCGGTTTGTTGCGGACCTTTCCATGATTGCGCTTGAAGCCATCGTCACCAGCAGAACCTTTTGAACCAAAGCCCGGGAAAAACCGGACCAGCTTGTTTGCTCATACAGAGCCGGCACGGGACAATCCCGGCCGTTTTGCTCACGCAGGCGATTCCCCCGCCACGGGAGCACGCCTGCGAAAATCGTCGCGATCACCGATGCCTTCTTCGCCTGAAGCGAAAGGAGCCGTCTTGCGTCTGACCTGTAGCAGGAAGCTGCGGAGGAGGACGGTTCCAGGATTGCAGTGATCCACCATCGCTTTTATGATTTGGCGGGTTGGAAGGCAACCCCGATTCCCGATGCCGGCAAAAAGCCGTTCCGCAGCGGAAGCCCCGGTCCCAAGCCTTCCATGAAAAGGCTTGGTTAACCTTCTCTGGATACCAATCGTTAATCGAGTTCGCGGTCTGCCGGCACTTTGACAAGCGACAGGGCACTTCGACAAGCGATCGGGCATGACGCCAAAACGGGAGCGATTGGTAGAAAGATGGGACTGGCAGGCTTCGCAGACAAGGGCCGTCATCATGGAGGCTGGTTCTTCCGTACCGTCTGCCTGCTGTCGCTGATCCTGGCTTGCCTGGTCTTTTCGCCGCTTTCGCGTGCTGCCGACGCACCGCTTGGTGCCACAAGCTACAAGATGGCCGGCGATGCCACCAAGATGCGCATCGTCATCAATTTCGACCGCGAGCCCGACATCAAATGGTTCCTGCTGCGCGGCCCCGATCGCCTGGTCATCGATCTGCCGGCCACGAGATTCGCCTTCAATGCCAAGGATGTGAAGCCGCGCGGCCTTGTCCGCGCCGTGCGTTACGGCGAACTCGGCGAGGGGAAATCGCGGCTGATTCTCACCGGCAAGGGACCGTTCGCCGTCGACAATCTCGACGTGCTCAAGAACGGTGACGGCAACGGCTACCGGATCGCCATCGACATGTCGGCGGCCTCGCAGCGGGAATTCGACGCAGCGCTCGCCAATCAGGCGCTGACCACCGGTTCGACGGTCTCCGCCGACAAGGCCGGCAGGGTCGGTACCGGGCCGGTCTCCAATCCGGGCCATCGTTTCACCGTCGTCGTCGATCCCGGCCATGGCGGCATCGACGGCGGTGCCGAGGGCCTGAACGGTACGGTCGAAAAGAACGTGACGCTCGCCTTTGCCATGGAACTGCGCGACAAGCTCGCCGCCAGCGGCAAATACGACGTGTTCCTGACGCGCGAAACGGACGAGTTCCTGCGGCTCGACGACCGCGTGCGCATTGCCCGCCAGCATGAGGCCGACCTGCTCATCTCGATCCATGCGGACACGATCAGCCTCAAGGGCATTCGCGGCGCAACCGTCTACACCGTGTCCGACAAGGCTTCCGATCCCGAGGCGCAGGCGCTTGCCGACCGTGAAAATCTTTCCGACCAGTTCGCCGGCATGGAGATCAAGGACGACAGCAAGGAAGTGACCGATATCCTGATCGACCTGATCCGCCGCGAGACGCATAATTTTTCGATGAGCTTCGCCCATACTCTCGTCGGCCAGCTTTCCACCAGCGTCGGTCTGATCAACAACCCGCAGCGTTCTGCCGGCTTCAAGGTGCTGAAGGCGCCGGACGTTCCATCCGTGCTGGTCGAACTCGGCTATCTGTCGAACGCCAAGGACGAAGCGCAGTTGCTCAGCGCCGATTGGCGCAACAAGGCGACCCAGAGCATAACCAACGCCGTTGCCCTGTTTGCTTCGGCCAAGAGCGGAACGGGGGCCGGAGGCTGAAATGTCCGCCGGCGCCCACAACCTGAAGCAGCGTTGCACGGCGACAACACCCTGTGCTTTTATTTCCGGCATTCGAAACCGAAATCCCGCGCTGCCGTATTTTGCCCACATGGTCGCGACATGGATTTTGCGATTACGGTTTGGATCGTCCCGAAAGCTTGCGTGAAGGGCGGCTTCGTTTAGGAAATTCCCGAACCAAGGACTGGAGCGGGTATGATTCGTCTCATTGGCTATTTCTTCGGCATCGGCACGACGCTGGCCCTTTTGGTCGCGGCGGGCGTGGCGATCTATATCGGCCATTTGTCGAAGGACCTGCCCGATTACGAGGTGCTGGCCAAATACGAGCCGCCGGTGACGACCCGCATCCACGCGTCGGATGGCGCGCTGATGGCCGAATATGCGCGTGAGCGGCGGCTTTATCTGCCGATTCAGGCGATCCCGGATCGTGTCAAGGCGGCCTTCCTGTCGGCCGAGGACAAGAATTTTTACAATCACCCCGGCATCGACGTGACCGGCCTTGGCCGGGCCATTGTCGTCAACCTGCAGAATGTTGGTTCGGGAAAGCGCCAGGTCGGCGCCTCGACGATTACCCAGCAGGTGGCGAAGAACTTCCTGTTGTCTTCAGACCAGACCTACGAGCGCAAGATCAAGGAGATGATCCTCGCCTTCCGCATCGAGCAGGCCTACTCGAAGGATCGCATTCTCGAGCTCTATCTCAACGAGATTTTCTTCGGCTTCGGCGCCTATGGCGTCGCCGGTGCTGCGCTCACCTATTTCGACAAATCGGTGAACGAGCTCACCGTGGCCGAAGCCGCCTATCTCGCCTCCCTGCCGAAGGGGCCGAACAACTACCATCCCTTCAAGCATGCCGATCGCGCCTTGGAGCGCCGCAACTGGGTCATCGACCAGATGGTCGAGAACGGCTACGTCACGCATGAGGAAGGCGAGAAGGCCAAGGCCGAGCCGCTCGGCGTCACGCCGCGCCGCACCGGCAACTATCTCTTCGCCGGGGAGTATTTCACCGAGGAAGTGCGTCGCCAGATCATCGCGCGCTACGGCGAGAATGCGCTCTACGAAGGCGGCCTTTCCGTCCGCACGACGCTCGATCCGAAGATGCAGCTGATTGCCCGCAAGGCCATGCAGAACGGACTTATGAAGTTCGACACGCTGCGCGGCTACCGCGGGCCGGTCACGAGCATCGACGTTTCCGGCGACTGGGGTGTGCCGCTGGGCAACGTCAAGCGGTTAGAGGATGTGCCGGAATGGTCGCTCGCCGTCGTGCTCGACAGCTCGGCCACCGGCCTGTCCATCGGCCTGCAGCCGACGCGCCAGATCTCCGGCGAAATCGTCAAGGACCGCGTCGAAGGCACCGTCAGCAAGGAAGACATGAGCTTCGCCATGCGCCACGTCGTCGACGGCAGGACCGTCAAGGCGAAGTCGCCGGCCGACGTGCTGAAGCCGGGCGACGTGATTTTTGTGCAGAAGAACGACGGCTCGGACAACAGCTACAGCTTGCGCCAGGTTCCCGAAGTGGAAGGCGGCCTGATCGCCATGGATCCGCATACCGGACGCGTCCTGGCCATGGTCGGCGGTTTCTCCTACGCGCAGTCGGAGTTCAACCGGGCGACGCAGGCTATGCGCCAGCCGGGATCGTCGTTCAAGCCGATCGTCTATTCGGCCGCCCTCGACAATGGCTATACGCCCGCCTCCGTGATCATGGACGGGCCGATCACCATCCAGAGCGGCAACACGACCTGGACGCCCAAGAATTACGACGGAACGGTGGCCGGCCCGGCGACCTTGCGGTCCGGCATCGAGAAATCGCGCAACCTGATGACGGTGCGGCTTGCCAACGACATGGGCATGAAGCTGGTCGTGGAATATGCCGAGCGTTTCGGTGTCTACGATCACCTGGCGCCGTATCTGCCGATGGCGCTGGGATCCGGCGAGACGACGGTGATGCGCATGGTGTCGGCCTATTCGATCATGGCCAATGGCGGCAAGTCGATCAAGCCGTCGCTGATCGACCGCATCCAGGACCGCTACGGCAAGACCGTCTTCAGGCAGGACGAACGCGGCTGCTCGAACTGCAACGCCGCCGAGTGGCAGAACCAGCCAGAGCCGGAGCTGGTCGACAATTCCGAGCAGGTGCTCGATCCGATGACCGCCTACCAGATCACATCGATGATGGAGGGCGTCGTGCAACGCGGCACCGGCGCCACCATCAACGAGCTCGGCCGTCACATCGCCGGCAAGACCGGAACGACCAACGACGAAAAGGATGCCTGGTTCATCGGCTATACGCCGAACCTCGTTGTTGGCCTCTATATGGGCTACGATCAGCCGAAAGGCCTTGGCAAGGGCGCGACCGGCGGCGGCCTTGCCGCGCCGATCTTCAAGGATTTCATGCGCGTGGCGCTGGACGGCACGCCCAATGTCGACTTCAAGGTTCCGGACGGCATGAAGCTGATTGCGATCAATCGCAAGACCGGCATGCGAGCCAACGCGGGTGACGCCGGAACCATCATCGAAGCCTTCAAGCCGGGTACCGGTCCCGCCGACAGCTACTGGGTGATCGGCATGGGTGCGGACGGCTCCAACGCCACCGGCGGGGCGCTGTCGCCGCAGGCCAACCAGGCCATCCAGTCGGGCGGCGGCGGGCTCTACTGACAATCGCTACATCGGGTCGGGCCGGCTTGACGATGATGGTCGAGCCGGTCCATTCCGCTTTAACGGGGGCCGGTACATTACAGCGGCCGGCGCTTTACAGGAGACCGTGCCGTCCCTATGTATCGCGCCACCAAACCGCCATCCAGCAACAGGACAGAACAGCCAGCCATGCGCGCGGAAACGCAAAACATTGTCGACGAGATCAGGCAGGCGATCACCCTGCTGAGGAGGCATCTTTGACTGGGACCAAGCCATAAAGCGGCTTGAGTACCTGAACGTCCGTGCCGAGGATTCGAGCCTCTGGAACGAGCCGCTGGAAGCACAAAAGCTGATGCGCGAGCGTCAGGGCCTCGAGGAAGGCATTGCCGCCGTCAAAGGCCTCACCCAGGCCCTGGAAGACAATATCGGCCTGATCGAGCTTGGCGAGGAAGAGGGCGACGAGGGCGTCATCGCGGAGGCCGAAGCGGCGATCCGCTCGATGCGCGGCGAGGCCAAGGCGCGCCAGATCGAAACGCTGCTGTCGGGCGAGGCTGACGCCAACGATAGCTATCTGGAAGTCCATGCCGGCGCCGGCGGCACCGAAAGCCAGGACTGGGCCTCGATGCTTCTGCGCATGTATACGCGCTGGGCCGAGCGCCGGCGCTTCAAGGTCGAGGTGCTTGAAGTGCATGACGGCGAAGAAGCCGGCATCAAGTCGGCCACGCTGCTGATCAAGGGCCACAACGCCTATGGCTGGCTGAAGACGGAATCGGGCGTGCATCGTCTCGTGCGGATTTCGCCCTATGACAGCAATGCGCGCCGCCACACCTCCTTCGCCAGCGTCTGGGTCTATCCCGTCATCGACGATACGATCGACATCGACGTTTCCGAATCCGACGTCCGTATCGACACCTATCGGTCGTCGGGATCGGGCGGCCAGCACGTCAACACCACCGATTCGGCGGTGCGCATAACCCATCTCGCCACCGGCATCGCGGTTGCCTGCCAGGCCGAGCGCTCCCAGCACAAGAACAAGGCCAAGGCCTGGGAAATGCTGCGCTCGCGGCTTTACGAGGAAGAGCTGAAGAAGCGCGAAGCGGTGGCGAACGCCACCGAAGCGTCGAAGAGCGATATTGGCTGGGGCCACCAGATACGGTCCTACGTGCTGCAGCCCTATCAGCTGGTGAAAGATCTGCGCACCGGTGTCGAGAGCACCAGCCCGTCGAGCGTGCTCGACGGTGACCTCGACGATTTCATGGAAGCCTCACTGTCGCAGCGGATCGAAGGTGGCGCCGGCGAAACGGTGGCCGATATCGACTGAGGCCGCCGGGCACCAATCCGGCAGGAATGTGGGTTCATCACGCGAGAGTTACGGCCATCGCGCGAGAGTGACGAGCTCTCAATTTGCACTTACCTGTCGTTCTACAACTTTGTTTTTCATCGGATTTTTCAAAAATCGATTTCCGCTTTTGACGCGGATGCCGCGGGCCGCCGGTGCCAAGCCTGGAACCAGCGCGAGCCAAATCCCGTTATTGGCGATCCCGCTGCCGGGGTTGACCAGGTTTCGTCAATCAGGACGGCAGGTTGGTTCCGGCTGCAGAGGTCGGCGTTCGGTTGCGACAGCAATTGCTTGCGCCGACCAAGGAATCAGCCCAGCATTCATGCGCTGGGGAGGAAAAAAGCATTTATGGCCGGACGCGGCGTATCTGCGACCTGACGATCCGGCCACTGGGAAGACACGTTCCGGGAACGGGCAAGCGAAATGCTTGACAACCGTTGATAGGAACTGCGCTCATGCCTGCTCTCACAACCAGACCGGCCCCAGTCGCCCGCACGGCGCGCCGACTCCTGAATTCACTTGTCGCGGCAGTGGTTTTGATAGCTGCCGCCATTCCATTTGCGGCGCCTGCTCTGGCGCATGATGCCAGGCCGACCGCGGCCATGCCGCAAGGCTGGAGCTATCCCTTCTCCTGCTGCTCGGGCTATGATTGCCGCGAGGTCTCTCAGACATCGATCAGCGAACGTCCCGAGGGCTATGTCATCAAAGGAACCGGGGAAGTCGTGGCCTATAGCGACAAGCGGATCAAGAATTCGCCCGACGGCGAATATCATTGGTGCTCCGTTGCCGGTGCCAATGACGGAAAGACCATCTGCCTGTTCGTGCCGCCATCGTCCTATTAGCGCATGACGCCCGAAAGCTTGCCGACGGGCTGACCCGGGGGTGTGCGGCGGCTTTGGATCGATGAGCCTTCGGTCGGCACTCCAGCACTTTTAACCTGTGCATCGCAGGCTCACAGGTCGCTGACAGGCAGTTGTCAGGAGCGTTTCTTTATGCTGCCTTTGCTTACGGGCGGCATTGTGAGGGACCAATCCATGACGATCAAGGCAAGCTGCCACTGCAAGGCGACGACGTTCGAGGTCTCGCAAGCGCCGCAGACAGTGACGCGATGCACCTGTTCCTTCTGTTCGAAACGCGGTTCGTTGTGGGCCTATTACACCCCATCGCAATTCAGGCTCACCAGCCCGCCGGAGAATGTTTCGTTCTACCAGTGGGGATCGAAAACCATAAAACACGGCTTTTGCGCCACCTGCGGCTGTGGCACCTTCACCGAGACGCCGGACTGGTCGACAGGCGAGCCGAATTTCGACAATCCGAAGATCAGCGTGAACTCGCGGCTGTTCGACGATTTCGATCTCGACAAGGTCGAAGTGGTGGTCATCGACGGCAAGAATCTCTGGTAGCCGGTCGAATTGCGGTGGTCGCGCGAGCCGCTGCAGGCGTGTGGAATTGAGCCGGGGAAAGCCGCGGCAGCGGCTTTTGCTGGTCCGCTTTTCGCCGCATTTCATGTTACAAGTCGCTGGAAGGGCTGATGCGGTGCGCCGTTGCGCGGCCGTGGAATGGAGAGGGACCACCATATGAAAAAGATTGTGCTCGCCGTCGTGGCGACGGCTGTGCTCGTGAGCGCATGCACCACCGATCCCTACACCGGGGAACAGAAGGTTTCCAACACCGCTGCCGGCGCCGGTCTCGGTGCTTTGGCGGGTGCCGGGCTCGGCATGCTTGCCGGCGGTAACGACCGCCGCAACGCGCTGATCGGCGCGGGCATCGGCGCGCTTGCCGGCGGTGCCATCGGTGCCACCATGGACCAGAACGAGGCCGAACTGCGCCGACAGCTTCAGGGCACAGGCGTCAGCGTCACCCGCACCGGCGATCAGATCATCCTCAATATGCCGTCCGACATCACCTTCAACGTCGACCAGGACGCGGTGAAGGCCGGTTTCTATCCGGTGCTGAATTCGGTGGCCCTTGTGCTGAAAAAGTTCCGCCAGACCACCGTCGACGTGTTCGGCCACACCGACTCGACCGGCAGCGACGAGCACAATTTCGACCTGTCGCAGCGCCGTGCTTTGGCGGTCGCCAACTATCTGTCCGGACAGGGCGTCGATTCCCGCCGCTTCGCCGTCACCGGCTTCGGCAAGACACGTCCGATCGCCTCCAACGCGACCGCTGCCGGCCGGGCTCAGAACCGCCGCGTCGAGATCCAGCTGTCGCCGCTTACCTGAGGCAAGCGCACGAACCGGCCGCGGCCCCGCAAGGGGCCGCTCTAATGGCTATGTCGGCCCTCCGTCCGCCGGCATCCTTCGTTCGTGATGTCAGGACCGGGCCGGCTGATCGACAATCGCGGCAACGATCCGGCGCACGATCGGAAGCACAATCAGCAGACTGGGAAACGCGACAAGCCATGAAGCGCCCCATGCATAGCTCCAGGCCGCTATAAACCCGTTCGTCCAGCCTGCGCCGATTGCCGTCGAAACCGCCGAGACAATCGAGGACATCAGAATCGAAAGAACCAACGGCATCACCACCGCGCCGTAGGAGGGCGGCAGCTTTCTCAATTTGAAGGCTCGGTCCGGTGATGCTTGCATCGAAATCTCCCAATCAGAAAAAATGTGCGTCAGCGTTATTGTGAGGACGATCAGGCGGCATATGCCGTCTGCAGCGCCAATTCCTGAATGAAGCTTCGCAGCGAACGCGGCTCGCGGCCAAGCACGGCACGCAACGTCAGGCTGTTTCCGCCGAGGCCGTATTTGGCGTAGTGGCTGTGTACTTTGGCCAGCATCTGCAACTGCCGGTCGGTATAGGGAAGGCGGGCCTTCGCCGCCCAGTCCTGAAATGTCGGCTCGCCCGCCGAAACCGGCCGGCCAAGCGCTTCGCTCATCATGGCGACGACCTCTTCGCGGCTGTGCATACCGTCGGCGCACAGCTCGAGGGTCGCATAGGACAAACGCGCTTCGGTCAGTGCGATTGCCGCCACTTCAGCCACATCGCGATAGTCGACGCGGGCGAGCTTCGCCGTCCTTGGAAACGGCTCGGCGAAAACGCCGTGCTCGACGACGGACGGCCAGGCCGGCGCGATATTTTGCATGAAATTGGCCGGGTGCAGAATGGTGTACTCCATGTTCGTCGAATAGAGGGCAGCTTCAACGGGTACCTTGCTTGCATGGTTTTCCAGCCTCGTATTGGTCGGCTGGATCACCGACGAAAAGACGAACTTTCGAACGCCTGCTCGCGCCGCCGCCTCAACCATGGCAACCCCCATGGCGGCTTCGTCGGGAGCAAAGGCCGGTCCGATGTGAAAGAGACCGTCGACACCTTTCACGGCCTGCTCAAGGCTCCGATGGTTGCGCAGATCTCCGATCGCGATCTCGGATGCGCCGGCTTTCCGGGCTTTTTCGGCACTCGCGGCGTCACGAACAAGCGCTCGAACCCTGGCATTGCGGCGGACGAGTTCAGGCACCACCAAACCGGCAACGCGGCCTGCGGCGCCTACGACCAGGACCGTTGGACTGGGTGTTCGCATGACGATCTCCTTCCTTCGAGTCTGCCTTTCGGCCTGTGCAGGGAAGATAAAATCTAGCGAACTTCGTTACAATTGATCGATTTTGCGATAGGTTCTCCCGATTTTCGGTAGAAAGGAGCGATGAGCGATGAGCCGGATAGATGATTTCGAAGCCTTCATTGCCATTGTCGAGCATGGCAGTCTGACGGCTGCCGCACGCCGGCTGAACCGCTCACTGCAGTCGGTCAGCCGGTCCCTGGCGACATTGGAGGAATCAATCGGGGTCGAGCTTCTGCACAGGACGACACGCCGCTCGACGCCGAGCGAAGCCGGAGCGGCCTTTTTCCAGCGCATCAAACCCGCCGTCGAGGAAATTAACGAAGCCAGGCTTCAGGCGGCCAATCGACGGTCGGAGCCATGGGGCATCCTGCGTGTCAGTGCCCCGGTTCTGTTCGGCCCGGACTTCCTCGTGCCGGTCATCGCCGATTATATGCGGACATATCCCCGGGTCGAGGTTGACCTCCAGCTTTCCGATGAATTTGTCGATCTCGATGCCGAGCGCCTCGATTTGGCTGTCCGAATCGGCAATTTGCCGGATTCCAATTTACGTGCGAAGCGCCTGGGCGCGCTGCGGCGCGTGGTGTTCGGCGCACCTGCCTACTTCCAGCAACACGGCCGACCGGCCCATCCGCTCGAATTGCGTGAGCATCAATGCATCGTACGAACCGTCGACGGCCGCCCAGGCGAATGGATGTTTCAGATTGAAGGCAAGCCCCGGCCGGTGAAGGTCGCGGGTACCTTCCGGTCGAATTTGATGATATCGATCTATGCGGCCGCGGTTCACGGATTGGGTCTGGGCTACTCGCCGCTTTGGCAGGTAAAGCACCTGGTGGACGATGGCCGCCTGGAACTGGTTCTAACCGAATTCGAGCCGGTGCCGGTGCCGATACACGCCGTGTGGCCGGAAGGCAGGTCGTCCTCAGCCAAAGTTCGCGCTTTTCTGGACCTGCTGGCATCCCGCCTGGAACTCAGGGATCTTTAGCTACATAGCGAGCCTAGCGGCATACGGATCGCCGGCAGCACCAAAATCGACCGCCTCGCAGCAACGCCACAAGATTACCGAGAGCAGTACTTCTCAAAAGAGGGTGCTTCGCGCGTCGGCGGGGCCGCGCGCGAGCCGTGTCAGACCTTGGCGACGATCCGCATGAAGGCCGGCATGTCGTCGCCGAAGCCGACGGTCGCGTCATTGTCTTCCTGGCGCTGGCGGGCAGGGCGCTCGCGCTGCGGCCTGGTGTCGCCCCGTTCCGGCGCGCGCCGTTCGTTGCGATCGGGCGAAGCCTTGCGTTCAGGTGAAGCCTGGCGCTCGCTGTTTTCCGAGCGGATCGCCTCTTTGCGGGTACGCCGCTCGTCGATGTCGGCGACGGTGGCCTCGGCCACGACCGGCTGTTCTTCGCTAACTGCTTCCGGCGCTGCTTCTTCGCTGCGCCTGGCGTGGCGTTCACGCGGTTTGCGCTCGCCCCTGTCCTTGGCGTCGTCCTTGCGGCCGGCACGGCGTGGCGCACCGCGGCCACGGCGCGGGGCCTCATCCTCGCCGCCTTCGCTGGCAACGACCGTCGACAAATCGCCGTCATGCCACTCGATCTTCGTGCCGATCAGCCGCTCGATGGCGTCGATGTATTTGGTGTCCGACTTGGTCGCGATGGTGAAGGATTTGCCCGAGCGCCCGGCGCGGCCGGTACGGCCGATGCGGTGGACGTAATCCTCCGCGTGGATCGGCACGTCGTAATTGAAGACATGGCTGACATCGGGAATGTCGAGGCCGCGCGCCGCGACATCCGAAGCAACGAGGTAGCGCAGCTTGCCGTCACGGAAATTGGCCAGCATCTGCATGCGCGCGCGCTGGTCCATGTCGCCGTGCAGGGCGCCGGCGTCGAAGTCATATTTCAGCAGCGAGCGGAACAGCTCCGATACCTCGATCTTGCGGTTGCAGAAGATGATGGCGTTCTTCAGCTCGGCATCCTCGGCTTTCATCAGATTGCGCAGCGTCTCGCGCTTGTCCCAGGGTTTCGGGCCGGATTTCACCAGCCGCTGGGTGATGTTGGTGGCGGCCGATGCTGCCTTCGACACTTCGACGCGCACCGGTGCGTGCAGGAATTTCTCGGTGAGCTTGGTGATTTCCGGTGGCATCGTCGCCGAGAAGAACAGCGTCTGCCTGGTGAACGGAATCATCTCGCAGATACGCTCGATGTCGGGGATGAAGCCCATGTCGAGCATGCGGTCGGCCTCGTCGATGACGAGGATCTCGACGCCGTTGAGCAGGAGCTTGCCGCGCTCGCGATGGTCGAGCAGGCGGCCGGGGGTCGCGATCAGCACATCGGCGCCGCGCTCGAGCTTCTTGTCCTGCTCGTCGAAGGACACGCCGCCGATCAGCAGTGCGATGTTGAGCTTGTGGTTCTTGCCGTATTTGACGAAGTTTTCCTCGACCTGCGCGGCGAGCTCGCGCGTCGGCTCGAGGATCAGCGTGCGCGGCATGCGCGCGCGGGCGCGGCCCTTTTCCAGCCGGGTGAGCATCGGCAGGACGAAGGACGCCGTCTTGCCGGTGCCGGTCTGGGCAATGCCCAGCACGTCCTTGCCGAGCAAGGCGTGCGGGATAGCACCAGCCTGGATCGGCGTCGGCTCGGTGTAGCCGGCATCGGTAACTGCGGAAAGGACCTTCGGCGACAGGCCGAGGTCTGCGAAGGTCAACGCTTCTTGAGCGATCTGGGTGTCTGAGGACAAGTTTGGCTGTCTTTGGCTGGTTCGGGGGCGCAACATATGCAGTCGCGGCAAGCGCCGCGCGCCTGCAAGATCGGTACTGCAGGTAGGCGCAAGCCCACGATTTGTCAACACAAACGGGCGGCATTGGCGCGATTGTGAAGCCGTAAGCTTAATCGCGATGGTTACCGCTCGTCGATGGCCTGCTGTTCAGCAAGGCGAGATTCTCGCACCAGCGCAGGTGTTGCAGATCAGCAACGCCAGGGTGCATTCATTCTGACCACACGCCAAAGTATCATTTGAGATTTGAAATAACTCAGAAAACTAGCCACAAACGATTCATCCATTTTCTTGGCTAAGGGGGCCACATTATGAAGAAAGCTTTTCTCTCCGCTGCGTTTCTGGCAGCGGCCTTGACTCCGGCGATCGCGGCCGATGTCGTGGAGTTGCCGGTCGCATCAACGTATAATTGGACGGGCCTCTATCTAGGCGCACATGTCGGCGGTGGCAGCAGCAAAGTAGACTGGGAATATACTGGTGGCGGGACGGCTGATCATGATGGCAGCGGCGCCCTGGGCGGCGTCCAGGCCGGTTACAATTTCCAGAGCGGAAATATAGTCTATGGCGTCGAGGCGGACATCTCGGCCGCCCATATCGATGGCGGCACGGACTGTCCGAACCCCACCTTCTCTTGCGATTCCGATGTAAAGATGCTCGGATCGCTGCGTGGCCGAATTGGCTATGCGATGGATAGGCTGCTGATCTACGGTACCGGCGGTCTCGGCTTCGGCAGGGTTGAGATTAGCACAAGCGGTCCGATCGGGACCAACGGCACCTCGAAAACCAGAGCAGGCTGGACCCTGGGCGCGGGCCTGGAATATGCCTTTACCGATCACTGGTCGCTTAAGGGCGAATACAAATATTTCGATCTGGGCAAGAGCGATTATACAGTCGACACCGGCCTGAATGTCGAAGCAAAGGTCCGCATACACACCGGAGTCATCGGCTTGAATTACAAGTTCTGATCGCAACGATCGGCCGCCGCAACACTTGTGTTGTCAAATAGGAACCCGGCCTCGTGCCGGGTTTTTATTTGCACGGTCTGTTCAATACCTGAACTGTTCGGCGAGAATGCGCTCGTTCCACGAATGGTTGGGATCGAACAGCAGCGTCGCCGTTGCCGTCGGCGATTCCCTCACCGTGACCGTCGTCACCGCCTTGACCTCGGTGTGGTCGGCGGCGGCGTTCACCGGCCGCTTTTCCGGCTCCAGAATGTCGAAACGCACGATCGCCTTGTTGGAGAGCAGCGCGCCGCGCCAGCGGCGCGGACGAAACGGGCTGACCGGGGTCAGCGCCAGCAGCGGAGCGTCGAGCGGCAGGATCGGCCCGTGCGCCGACAGATTATATGCGGTCGAGCCGGCCGGCGTCGCAATCATCACGCCGTCGCAGTGCAATTCCTCCAGCCGCTCTTGCCCATCCACGGTGATGCGGATCTTGGCCGTCTGGTACGACTGGCGCCAAAGCGCGACCTCGTTGATCGCGAGCGCCGAAATCGTCTCGCCTTCGGCCGTCACCGCCTGCATCTCCAGCGGACGGATCGTTTCGGCAACGGCCGCCGCGATGCGCCCGGTCAAGCCGCTGGCGCGGTATTCGTTCATCAGAAAACCGATGGTGCCACGGTTCATGCCGTAGACCTTCTTTCCCGTGCTCATCGTCTCACGCAGGGTCTGCAGCAGAAAGCCGTCGCCGCCGAGCGCCACGACGATCCCGGCTTCTTCGACGGAGGCCTGGCCGTAACGCGCAGAGAGGCTTTCCAGCGCTGCATTGGCGTCGGCTGTACCGGATGAGACGAAGGCGAAACGGCTGGCGGTTTTGCTCATGGCTCTCAACGACAACCGATTGGCGACGACCGTCTGGCGACCGATTGGCGGCGACCGGTTGCTGGGCCGCGCCAGCGCCGGGTTAGCATGGGTGGGCATTTCTGCAAAGGGAGGGAGGTGCCTGGAGATGGCGACCAAACAAGCCGCACTCGCGCATCATGTCGGAGGACAAAATGATGTGATGGTTAAGACTCGCCTTAAACTCTCGTAAAGCCATATCGATCATGTTAGCCGGCAGCGGACGGGCGGCGTGGGGGCTAACCAGTCGAGGCCGATCTATTGCCGCTGGCACGCTTGATTATTGTCTTCCTGATGCTGGCAAGTTTTGCCCTGGCTTTCGCGGAACTGGTGCGCCAGGCGGAGGAAAAGAGCTTTAGACCCGAGCCCACGGCCTCGCGCTGCGGCGACGCGGCGGGGACACCCTGTCCGCAAAGGGCGCTTTGACGCCACAGCGCCAGTGCTTATCGGGCTTGCAACAGATGGCAGCCGGCCTGGCGCTTTTGCGCGAGATACTCGTCGACAAGCTGGCGATAGCGGACTTTGCCGAAGCTCGGGAAATGGCCGCCGTGCACGACCGAGACATCGAGATCGCGCATGCGCAGCAGCGTTTCGACATAATCGTCGATATCGGAGTGATAGACGTCGTCGATCAGCGGGCCGTCATAGATGATGTCGCCGGAAAACAGGATGCCCGTCCTGTTTTCGTAGAGCGCAATGCCGCCGGGTGAATGGCCGGGCGTGTGGATGACCTCGAAGGCACGGTCGCCGAGATCGACCATGTCGCCTTGCTCGAGCAACCGGCCGGCTGGTGCGGGCAGGATCTGGTAGCGCTTGGTGTCCCAGCCTTGCGGCATGCCGTCGAACATCTCGTCAGTGGCATAGCGGTCGGCAACCGTCCATTCGTTGCGTGGATCGGCGAGGATTTCGGCCTCGGCCGGGTGCACGCAGCGGTCGGGAAATTCGTGATGGCAGCCGATATGATCGAAATGGGTGTGACTGGCCACGCAGGTGAGCTTGCGCTCCGTGACCAGCGGCACGTGGCGGCGCAGGCTGAAATGGCCGAGGCCGGTATCGAACAGAAGATCGCGGTCGCGGCCGCGCACATGCCAGATGTTGCAGCGGAAGAACGGCTTGATCCACGGCTCGTGGATCAGCGTCACGCCATCGCCCATGCGGATACTTTCGTACCAGTCAGGAGCGTCGATGATTGGAAGCGTGCTCATGTTTGGTCCGCAAGCAGGATGATGTCGCCAGCATCGCACGATACCGCGACAACGTCGCCCGGCTGGACGGCCGATGCGGCCGCGACCTTGGCGATGAAGTGCAGCGCCGGGTCGGTCGTGGAGGTCCCCAGCACACGCTTGAAGCTGCCCTGGAAGACGACGTCGCTGACCTTGACCATGCCAAGCGCCACAGCACCGCCTGCAGCGCCGAGAACAAGATGCTCCGGGCGGATGGCCAGCGCAACGGCCAAGCCGGGCGGCAATGTGCCGGGCAGCGAGAGCGACCCAAGCTTCGTGGTGACGGCGATTTTGCCGCTCTTCGCCTCGGTCACCGTTCCCGATATCAGCGTGCTTTCGCCCATGAAAGTCGCGGAAAAGCGCGTCGCTGGCCGGGCATAGACGCGCTCGGGCGGTCCTTCGTCCTCGATGCGCCCGTCATTCATCACCACGCAATGATCGGCCAGCGCCATCGCCTCTTCCTGATCGTGAGTGACGTGGATGAAGGCGGTGCCGACGCGTTTCTGGATCGCCTTCAACTCGTCCTGCATCTGCCGGCGCAATTTCAGGTCGAGCGCGCCGAGCGGCTCGTCGAGCAACAGCACCGCCGGCTCGACCACCAGGGCGCGCGCCAGTGCCACGCGCTGCCGCTGACCGCCGGAAAGCTGGTGCGGCTTCTTGTCGAAGGCAGTGGCCAGCCCAACCAGCGCCAGCGCCTCGCGCGCCCTTGCTGCCCGGGTTGCGGCATCGACACCCCGCATGCGCAGGCCGAAGCCGACATTGCTGCCGACGCTCATATGCGGAAACAGCGCGTAGTCCTGGAACACGGTCGTCGTCGGCCGCTTCGCCGGTGGCACGGCAGTGCAGTCCTCGCCGCGGATCAGCACCTTGCCTTCGCTCGGCGTGACGAAGCCGCCGAGGATGGACAGAAGCGTCGTCTTGCCGGACCCGGACGGCCCGAGCAGGATCGTGTAGCTGCCAGGCTCGATCGTCAGCGAGACGTTCTTCAGCACGGTATGCTGGCCGAAGCGATGCGAGACGGAGCTTATATCGACCAGTGGCGCACTCATGCCGGCTTCCTCCGCAACAGCATCAGCTCGAACAATACCACCAGCACGATGGAGACGGCGAAGACCAGCGAGCCGACGGCGTTGGTCTTGGGATTGAGGCCGGAGCGCAGCAGGTTCCAGATCTCGACCGGCAGCGTCGTATCGAAGCGCGTCAACAGGAACGAGATGACGAATTCGTCCCAGGAGAAGGTCATCGACAGAAAGAAACCGGCGAAGATCGCCGGTGCCATGACAGGCACGGTGATCAGCAGCAGCACCTTCCATTCGGGCGCGCCGAGGTCGCGCGCGGCGCGCTCGATGTTGATCTGGTGGTCGCCCATCTGGCTGTAGACGATGGCAAAGCAGAGCGGCAGGTTGATCACCACGTGGCCGATGCCGGCGGCAATGAGCGACTTCGGCACGCCGGCCCAGTTGAACAGCACCAGCAGCCCCATGCCGATGATGAGATAGCTGACGGTCAGTGGCAAGGTGATCAGCCCGCGCATCAGGCCCGAGCCCGGCAAAGCGAAGCGCGCAAAACCCCAGGCGGAGAGAAAGCCCAACGTGACGGCGGCAGCCGAGGAGACGACCGCCACCAGCAGCGAATTGACCAGAGCCGAAGTCAGCCGCGTGTCGGCGAGCACGGCCTCGTACCAGCGCAGCGACGGTCCGGTGAAGGGCGGGATCGGAAACGACGTTGCCTGCAGCGAAAACAGCACCAGAACGATGACCGGTAGAAAGATGAAGCCGTAGATTGCGATGGCGTAAAGGCCGGAGACGAGGCGGATGAGCGCGCGCATGGTCAGGCCCGCTCGATCTTCAGCCAGCGGGAGCAGGCGAGATAGGCAATGGTGACCACCGCCATCAGGATGATCGACAACGCCGAAGCGAGCGGAAAGTCGCCGCGCCGGCCGATCTGCATCATGACGAGCTGCGGCATCAAAAGCTCGTTGTTGCCGCCGAGGATCTGCGGCGTGATGTAGTCGCCGATGCACAGCACGAAGGTGAGGAAGGCGCCGACCATGATACCGGGGAGCGTCAGCGGCAGAACGACATGCAGGAAAGTCCGAACCGGCCCGGCGCCGAGGTCGGCGGCGGCCTTGCGATAGCTGGGGCTGAGCTGCTTCAGATTGGCGAAGATCGTCAGCGTCAACAGCATGACGAAGAAATGCACGAAGCCGATGACGGTGGCCAGCCGCGTATTGGCGAGCTGCAGCGGTTCGCTGAACAGGCCGGAGCCGGTCAACGCATGGTTGACGACGCCGTTCTGCGCCAGCACCAGCAGCCACGAATAGGAGCGCACGACATAGGAGGTCCAGAACGGCAGCACTGCCAGCATCAGCGCCAGCCGCTGCCAGCGCTCCGGCACCTGCTCGGCCAGGATCCAGGCAAAAGGATAGGCGAGCAGCACGGAGATCACGGTGACGATCGCTGTGACCTGCAGCGAGTTCACCATCGCCTGCCAGTAGGACGGATTGGCAAAGAACTGGCTGTAGTTGGACAGCGTGAAGCCGCCGCCTTCATGTGCCGTCAGGCTGGATACCGCCATGGCGACGAAGGGCAGCACGAAGAACAGCAGCGTCCAGCCGAGCGCCGGCGTGACCAGCGCCCAGGGCAGGGCACGCCCACTGTTGACGGCGTTCACGACCGGCAGCCGGTCATTGCGCCTGCAGCATTTCGGTCCAGACGTCCTGCATCTTCTTGTCGAGGTCGGCGTTCGGCGCAGGATAGGACTGGGCGCGGGCGAGGAATTCCGGCTGCTCGTCAAAGCGCAGGATCTTCTTCTGCTCGTCGCTCAACGCCGCCTTGCTGTTGGCCGGCATGCCCCAATAGCAGGACGAGGTGGCGAGCCGCGCCTGGCCTTCGGGGCTCATAATGTGCTGGATGAATTTAAGCGCCAGCTCCTTGTTCTTGGAATCCTTGAACATTGCCAGCGACTGCGACCACAGCACGGCGCCTTCTTTCGGGATAGAGAAGTCCAGGGCAGGGTTTTCCTTGGCCAGCCCCGCCGTCACCCATTCGCCGCCGCCGACCAGAATGTCGACCTCGCCGGTCGCCAGCGCCGTCTGGCTGGCGGTCACTTCGCCGACCAGCTTGGCGTTGGCCTTCATTTTGAGCAACTCTTCCTTGATGGCGGGAAGGTCGGCTTCGGTCAGGTCGGCGGTCTTTTTGCCGATCGCCAGTGCGGCCATGCCGATGACCGGCAGGTAATAATCGTAGATGGCGATCTTGCCCTTGTATTTGTCGCCGGTCAGCGCCGCCATCGTCTGCATGTCGGCCGGGTCGACCTTAGTCTTGTTGTAGCCGATCGTGTTGTAGCCGAACTTTTCGGTGATGCCGTAACGCTTGCCGTCAACGACGGTGGAGCTGTCCATCTTCACCTGCGGAAACAGATCGGCCAGCGGCAGCTTGTCTTCCGGCAGCGGCTCGAACAGGCCTTTTTCGACGCCGCGCGGTATGTCGATGCTGTCGATCACCATCACGTCCCAGTCGCCGGGCTGCGATTGTTCGACGATCGCCAGGCCGGCGCCCGTGCCTTCAAACTCCTTGACATTGACCTTGACGCCGTTCGCTTCCTCGAACGGCTGCAGCAGCGCCGGATCGGCGTGATCGCACCAGATCAGCGCGTTGAGATCCTGCGCCTGAGCGAGGCTGCCCGCCGCCAGCAGCAGTGCTGCCGCGGCACACGCGCCTTGGAGATGGCTCTTCAGAACGGAAAGCGGATTCCTGACGGTTGGATTGGGGGTCTTTGGATTGACGGACATCGAGTGTTCTCCCTTGCCTTTTTGGCTTGTAGAAAAAATTGAACCA
This sequence comes from Mesorhizobium sp. M1365, assembly GCF_040317865.1. Taxonomy (NCBI): domain Bacteria; kingdom Pseudomonadati; phylum Pseudomonadota; class Alphaproteobacteria; order Hyphomicrobiales; family Phyllobacteriaceae; genus Mesorhizobium; species Mesorhizobium sp. M1365. The sequence goes on along the minus strand of NZ_JAMYLG010000027.1, from coordinate 6,396 downwards.
ATTCTAGAATTGAGTCAATTCTGATTTTGTGGCAAACAGCCGTTATGAGCGGATTGCGGGCAAGGCAGAAGGCGGATCGGCACCGCCGCATCATCGAGGCGGCGGCGGCGCTTTTCCGCGATGCCGGTTATGAAGGCGCCAAGATCGAGACCATCGCGGCGCAGGCCGAAGTCTCGGTCGGCACCATCTACAATTACTACCAGAACAAGGGCGACATCCTCGGCGCCATCGTCTCGATGGAGGTCAATGAGGTGCTGAATGCCGGGCGCGGCGTCGTCGCCAACCCGCCGGCCAATGTCGGCGACGCTCTCGATACGCTGCTCGGCATCTATATCGAGCACTCGCTGCATTATCTCAGCAAGGAGATGTGGCGGCAGGCGATGGCGATCTCGACGCAGCTGCCCGACAGCCCGTTCGGCCAGGCTTATACCGGGCTGGACCGCGCCCTGACCGAGCAGATCCGCGCGCTGATCGTCCGCCTGCAGGCGCTCGGGCTGGTGCGTCGCGACATCGACGGGCCGGCACTCGGCGAACTCATCTTCAACAACATGAACATGATGTTCATCGAATTCGTGAAGCGCGAGGAGGCGAGGATTGCCGAGTTGCGGGCGGCGATACGACGGCAGAACCGGATTTTGGTGGCGGCGATCGGAGTGTAAGAAGATCAAGGGCGAGTTGAGCCTGCAACACAAATCGCCGCAGCCGGAGCATCGCCTACCGGTTGATCAGCCATAGAATGGCCGAGAGCACGATGCTGACCAGTATCCCCGTGGTGATAGGGACATAAAGCCTGAAGTTCTCACGCTCGATCACGATATCGCCGGGCAGCCTGCCAAGGCCGGTCCGAGCCAACCAAGGCCACAGCAGGCCTAAGGCGACTATGCTGAGACCAACGACGATCAGAGTTCGCGACATGGCAGCATCCAGCCGACAAAAATGCCGGGCGCCCAATATGGACCCCGATCATCCGGCTACTAGGCCTGCTCGAGCGAGGATTTCAGGAGCCGGCGTGACATGCCCGTGCGGCTTGCAGTAGTCCGGGTCGATCGCGCGATAGCCGAGCAGATGGCCGAGTGGCGCCAGGATCGCCAGCGCCACTCGCTGAATCGCAGGTGGCGGGTGCGTGAAGACGATCACGTCGGCAAATTCCCTGGCGATGACTGCTGCCTGAAGCGGCGAAGGTCTACCTTTTCTGTCCACCTTGCCGGCATTGGCCAGGCCGAAGAGCATGCCGATCAGCAGCTCGAAACGGTTCGGGTCGACATTGTCCGCACCTGGCGCCCGGTCGACTTCGACCAGGACATGCGCTTCTTCGGTTTTGCTGCTGTTCCACCAATCATGTGCGACGCCTGCTTCGACCGTGGCGGATTGGCCAGGCTCCAGGGACAAAGTCTTCCCGGCGATGCAAGCGTCGAGACGGCCACGGAGGACGGTAAACCGTTCCGTCAGGTTCGGGTGGAAGTGCTCGCCCACCACTGCGGCTCCCGGCCGGGCGGTCAGATGAGCGATGCCAGGTCCCTGGCCGCGGTCTTCTGTGCCACGCAGGATGACGGCATATTCGCCGGTCACCTTGTTCTCGTAGACATCTCCACAGTGTGACATGGATCAGCTCCGGGTTCAGAGCACCGGTGTCCAGCAACTTTATCGTCAACCGATTGATCGTTCAACGACGCTCGAACAGGCGATTGCGGAAACACCAGCTGCCGGCTCTTCGGCGACGCGGGCGATCAGCGCTCTATCGAACATGCTTGGGCGGCCGCGCACGCGGAAACGGCACGACCGTCAGTGGCGCCTTGCGGAATTCCGCGATGGCTATTTCTTCAATCAGCGCGTCGAGGACCTCGTTGACGCGTCGGCTCGTTTCATCTGCGCCGCAGAGGCGGTTTTGTGCGCACTCCAAAAGCTCGCGCGCCGCGGCGAAATCACTTCGCATGACAACACCCGTTGGTTTGGCCCGCCACGGGGCATTGTCGGCGCGCTTAATTGAGCGAGTGCTAATATACACAGGGGCAATTTAATCGAATGCTGTTAAATGGCCGGAGCCGGAGAGGGGCCGAAATGATGGCTGTAAGGGCTAGGCACTAATGGGCTCGGCGTCTCTTGGTATGAGATGCCAAAGCGCAATCTGGCGTCAGATTAAGCCGGCAATTTCACGCGACGTTTGTGGTTCCCGACGGGGACGGAACGCGTGGCCCTAAAACGTTCTTGGGCGGCTAAGATATTCTCTGGCGGCGGCAATCTGGCGCCGGTGCTCGCGCAGGAAGGCTGCGCCGAAACAAATGGCGAAGGCCAGTACGGAAAGGCTTGTCGTTGCTCTTGATGTTGGATCGGGGTCGGGACTTGTCAGCAAACGAAAACCGAACGCGAAGGCGAAGACGATAAGGCCGCCAAACATCCCGTTGATGAAGGGGGCGGTCGTGCGTTTCTGCTCCAACGGAAACTCCCATGGTTTCCGATGCAGTTATATGCGTTTGAATTGATGTGCCACCGCTCTTGACGGCCCGACCCTGTGGAAATCGGGGATGACCTGACGTCGATGCCCTTGAAGGCGGGAATCTAGAATACTGCATGGGGTCTATAACGCCAAGGACGCCAAGGGTTCATTCCATTTTGGCGAATAACGTCACATGGATGTTCGGACCTCAACGACACCAGCCGGCTGCGACAGCTTCTCCTCCAGGTATGAGCAGCAAACATTCAAAGAGCCGCTGGTACTGCTCAGCAAACGTGAATTCCTTGTAGTTTCAACAACTAACGATTGCCAAGACGCAAATGGGTGCGAGCAGGGGAATGGCAGGGGCAAAGTGCCGTCCAATGCACGTCCGTAAATCTGCTGTGAGAACTACCATCCGGGGCCGCCGCCACCGGCTTTATCGGACAGCAGTTTCACCGCCTCGCGCTCTTGTTGGTAAGGCAGAATTGCGTTGCGAGCCCCCAAGATAGCGGCAATCAACTCTTTCGTTTCGCCATCACCATCGGCCCCGTTGTCTTCCGTGTTTTCATCTGGCGGGGGAGGAGCGACGAAATCAATTTCTCCCCCGCTCTCTCCAAACCGGAGTAGTTTCTGAATGGCTTTGCCCAACGCGTTGGTTTTGTCCCCATCGACAGCGCCCGGCACCATGGCCGCAATCTGCGCCTCGATGCGCTTTTCGGCTCCTGCTCTCGCTTCGTTCCGGAGCCTATCAAATTCGGCTTCCATAGTTTTCGTCAGGATTTTCTGCTGTCGCAAGTTTTCCAGTGCTGCTTGAAGCGATAGCACCTCCTTGGCGGTGCTAGTGATGTGCTTCGCGATAGTCGCGAGAAGTCTGCTCAGAGCATACGTAACAGACAGGACCAGAATTACCGAACCCGTCGAGGCACCGATCACCTTGGCGTCTTCGGGTGCCTCTCCGCTCATCATCGCAACCCCGCGAACGATCTGATACCATTCGTCCGCCGACGTCTTCCAGTCCTTAATATTTCGGATTGACGCGTCATTTCGAAAGCCAATTCGAACCGTTATCCGTCCGTCCTCGTCGGATAGTTTTTCACGGTCAAGACCAAGCTGGTCGACGGCGGTCGCATATCCACTGAGCTTTTGACCTGCAGCGTTGATTGCTTCGATTGCATCGGCGACGTTTTGATTGGTCGTCGCGGGATCGTAGGCTTCGGCCCTCACTATGCTTCCGATCCACCGCGCTCCCTCAGGCCCTACCAACTCCTGCACTTTTAAGTCGCGCAAGAGCGCTAACTGCTGAAGGGACAACTGACCAATCGCCATCTCATTTAGGAATTGCACAAGTGCCGACAAGGGAGCCTCAATCGGTACTTTGCTCGGCTGACTAGCGTTGTTGCTGGTCGCGTTGTGCAGTTCGGTGTAAAGAGTCCTCAAGGGCTTAAGGTACGTTTTGTACCAACTCGCCAAATCATAAAGTTCGAATATGTTCACGAAGCCCCCATTCCGATTTCTTATTCACGTATAGCGGCATTTCTACATTGCCGGCTAGCGAGATCAACCGTCGTCCAAAGTCCAGCCTATATCAAAGATCGAAACCGATTGCAGGCGACCCGCCCGTTGCCCTAGTTCACTGCTTGAAAATAATTGTCTTCGCGAAAGACCTACGTCTTGGCAAAACAAACAAATAAAATTGATCCCGCGCTAGCGCTTCCAACGTTGAGAAGGCTTCTCTCCGAAACTGACGACGCGCACTTTTTGTGCATGATTTGGGCTGTCCACGCCATTCAAGACGGACGAAATAGCGGGGCCGCAAAATTTTTGAACTACCCGAAAGAGGCTGCTACACAAGATTTGGGCTCAACATACATGGCATTCCCTTGGGACCTTGAGACGCTCATCACTCTAGATTTTAATACTCCCAAAATCAGAATGCCAACTCGACCGTTGAACACACGTGAATTCAACACGGTCGCAGACATTGTAAACCTGCTTCGCTCAGTCGAAGACGACGAGACGCCGGGCAGGGTGGATGAAACCAACGTATTAATGGAGGTTCATCGCATTGGTCATAGGCAATTTGGTTGGCAACGGAGATTTGCTAGCGTTTCCGACATTTACCGGTACATATTCATTTACGGGCAGGGAGAGTGTGCCGATTACTTCGAAAAGATCTACTGTGTGACCATCGCTGACTTCTTTGCAGTTGCTTTCAGTTATTTCGCACATTTGATGCGGGGTCCATGGAGCCCACCAATTCATGACTTAAGTTTCTTGGGGATTTCGTCGGATGCAGTCGAAAAGAGTCTCAAACTCCTTTCCGCAGACATCTGGTCCGCTCGGCATGAATCGCGCCAACTTTTGAGTAAGTTCGAGGCCAGCGCCCGTTCAATTTTGCCTGTTATCTACCAACCTAGCCACCTGCGCATCAAACCTATCATCCGCCGGGATTTAGGCCTCCGGCAGCAATATATCGCGCCGCTGCCAGCGCTTATCATCCTGCGGGCCACTGTGGGCCTGTACTATGATCTCCAAGGCGGAGGCACCACTATTACCAACGAAGCTACGAAACGGTTCGAGGATTATGCCCGCCGATCGATCAGTGCGCATTGCCCAGGATTCGAATGCGCGCCGGCAGTGAAATACAGATACAAAAAGAACCCGGTCGAGACACCGGACATCCTTTTGATGCAGGCCGGGCGCATCGTCGCTGTCTTTGAATGCAAGGCCACTAAACTTACCTTTGAAGCTCAGTACGCCGACGATCCTGTAGAAAGCGCTAACGACGGCTATGCGCAGATCGCGAAGGCGATTTTTCAACTTTGGCGATTCTTTTCACATGTCCGACGAGGGATTATCAAATTCGACATCGATGCCGATGCTCCAGCGGTGGTTCTCACCATGGACGCGTGGACCCAGATGTCACGCCCACTCCGTGACCGGTTAATCACTGAGGCGAGGAAAATCTCTTATGAGAAAGAGCCTGATATGACCGATGAAGACAGGAGACATCCGATCTTTTGTCCCATCAGAGAGCTAGACGTTATGCTTACGCTCTCAAACGAAGAGCAACTGCTCGCAGCCTTCAGGGCTGGATGCGAACCATATTATCAAGGTTGGAGCATCGCCCAGGTGCGAGCAGACGCTGTGCCGACGCTCAAAGGGACAAAAAAATATGCGTTCGATCCGAGTGAACTGCTACCTTGGTGGGCAAAGAAGCTGGATGGTGCTGCTTGAAGGGGTAATCCGCCAGCCAAGAGGTAGTCGACTTTTACCCCTGACATTACCCGCAACTGCGTTTAGTGGCACCAATCAGATATCGGGACGTATCTAAGTAATTGCGCGGCCTGAGACATAGGTGACGTTTTGTACCGGACACATGGGTAACACTTTTGGCTTTTGGCCGGAGGTGTTGATGCCGTGGAGAGAGTGTTCGGTGATGGAGGAACGTCTACATTTCGTTGCCCGCCTTCTCGAGGGAGAAGGCATGAGCGATGTGTGCCGGGATTTCGGGATTTCGCGCAAGACTGGCTACAAGATCTTCAACCGCTATAGGGAGGAAGGGCTGGAGGCGCTTTGCGACCGCTCGCGGCGGCCGGTGAGGTACGCCAACCAGTTGCCCGAGCAGATCGAGCGGCTGATCGTCGAGACCAAGCGCGAGAAGCCGCATTGGGGCGCTCGCAAGATCAGGGAGTTGCTGGTCAGGAAGCTCGCCGGTGATGTGCGTATCCCGGCCAAAAGCACCGTGCATGCCGTGCTCGACCGTCACGGCCTTGTGAGCCAGGCCCGCAAGAGGAACCGGGCGAGCAAGGCCGTGGGCACGCCATTGTCGCAAGCCGCCGCCCCTAACGATCTGTGGTGCACCGACTTCAAGGGGGAGTTCAGGCTCGGCAACGGTAGCTACTGTTACCCCCTGACGGTCACCGACCAGATCTCGCGCTATGTGCTCGCCTGCGAAGCGC
>NZ_JAMYLG010000026.1:0-70439 GCF_040317865.1 Mesorhizobium sp. M1365 | reverse complement strand
CTCCGCTAAACACGGGGGCTGCGCGGCGGACACGCCGACGTCACCGCAATGCCACGCCATTTTGCAGAACTTGACGCACACAACTGGTCGAGTGAAGTCCAGGAGGGGATAGCTTGTGCAACCTGCGGGTGGCGCATGACACTGTACTCGCAGGCGCCAGCGCCCGACATCGAGGGCGCGAGCTGCCCTCCGAAGGCAGAGGTCACAGGTGATGCGCCTGCCCACAGTAGCGATGATCGCCACCAGGGATGGCGTCGGGAACTTCGCGCTCTCAATCCGAATTGTGTTACTCGGGCCGTTCGGCAATAAAGAGAGTATCGGGGAGAAGCCCAAGACGCTCGCGATCGGCGGCAGGTATACGGTCTGAATTTATTCGAGCAACCGTAAAACCCGCGTCCTCGATACGCTCCTTGATATCGGGACCGTAGGCTCGCACGTGATCTGATCCGCCGAAGCGTTCGTCGCGCTCGCTCCGTGACATGGATGGCGTCGCTTCGAGCGTTTGACGATAGATAAGCGGTACTTGGATCCAGACCTGTCCTCCAGGCTTAAGGGATGACCAAACTTGCCGAAAGACATGCCGATCGTCAGGTACGTGCTCCATGACATGACACAAGACGACAATATCGAGATCGCTGATGCCGTTCATGTTCATTAGGTCAACCTGCACGGTATCGGGGCCGTACCGTCCGGGCTCAATATCGCCTTTAATGAGGTTGCCCGCCTGAGATAGTCTCTTTGAAAGCCCCTTTTCGCTCGGCGCAATCTGGAGAATTCTAAGCGGTCCCGCCGGAAGCCCGAGAAGCTTACGGTCTAGAGCACAAATCAAAAACCGCTCACGATCCAGGGCATGACAAAGCGGGCAAATAAGCGTGTATCCCCCGAAACGGTAAAAAGCCGCCACACCGCGATCGCAGGCATTGCAGTGATGAGCCTTCCTCGTCGGGAGTAGTGTCAGGGTGAGGGCTCTCAGCCAATCTCCGTACGAATCAAGTTTGCGTGTGACCCGCCGCGTTGTGATACGATCAGCATAGCTGCGAAAAAGAGATAGAAGTCGGCTTCCTCGAGCGTTGTTCCACGATGGTTTCAGCATGTTGGCCTTCTAAGATTTTTGACCCGAGGACCGATAATTAGCGCCCCCTGATGTAACGTCGAGTCAGCGGAGCAGCAGGAGATTCGCCCGTCATGGCATCGACCGTGATATCGAGCAGACCCGCGATCTCAGCCAGCGGCTCGTCAAGCACATCCTTCAGGATAATGACGCTGCGCTGGAGGATCGGGAGTTCCGTAAAGCGAGACACCGCAGTTTGTATCGCTTCCTGAAGCATCAAAATCTTCACGGGGTCCGGAGCGGCGTCGACAACGACTTCAAGGGCCGCCTCGATAGGCTCTGCTGCGCGGATCGCACGGCTGCGCAGCAGGTCCGGCGCACGGCTATGGGCAATCCGGAAGAACCAGGGTCGCAGCTGCGGAATCTTGCACAACTGGTCGAGAGCAACGAGGGTTCGAGCAAAGATCCTGCACAACGTCTTCGCCGTCGACGACCGACCCCATGAGACGCGAGCAATAGCGGTGCAGTTCAGGCCGTAACGAGACGGCAAGGGTGACGAACCCGGTGAGGAACTCCTCCCGACTGCCGCGGTCCATGGTAGATCCTGCACCGATCAAGGCGTCGCCACCCTGTGCCTCCGTCATCACCACCGCTTCGACGACAAGAGATTCGTGCGCGACGATATGCAGGGCCGGTGAGATCGCAATCGAACGCTCAAGCCGCCACGCAGCCTAGCCGCGCAAGACGCGCAGAGGCAAGGAGCTAAAGCGCCGACGCCTGGGTGAGGCCGCTATGGGCTATCGCCAGATCTCAGTATTGACTCAGGGTGAGCAGTCCAACCCTCCTTACAAGACCAATACTGAAAATACCGTGCATGGCCGCACTTGTTTCGGAATGGTTGGCCGCAAGACCAACGGTTCCCGAAACGAGTGCTGCTGTGTCTAGTCCAGTATTGGAGGCTCCAATTGGTGGGGCAATCTTGTCCGTATCTTTGCATGATGTGCTTGCCAATGGGACTACCGAGATTTGGCGAGTGACAGCACGGGTCAGTCGCACGCATCATCGCCCAATGCCATGGTGAGGAGATGATGCGGTGACCCAGACAAGCACACCGAGATCCGGCCAGCAGACACATTCGAGGAAGATCAACAAGGAGACTGTCACATGGCCTCTGGTGGTAGGAGTCGGTCGGGCACACGCCCATCACGGGGAATTCCTCCAAGGCGTCTTTGAAGCGGACAACGGACGGCTTTGTCGCGGACTCGTCACGCTTCCGCTGACGTCGCAAGGGTCGCTAGCGACCTTCTGGCCGGATGAACAAGATGGCATTCGGCCGCGACCCGCAAACCGGGTCAAAGCGGCGCGCGCGGCGGCCCTCACGCTCGAGCATGTCGGGGTAGCTGGCAGGGGGGGAGAATTGACGATCGAAAGCTCTATTCCGATAGGGCACGGCTACGGTTCCTCCACGGCAGACGTCATTGCCTCGATCCGCGCGGTCGCGGCTTCGGCGCGCGTCACGCTGCGCCAGTCAACTGTTGCGCGACTGGCCGTTGCCGCGGAAAGCGCAAGCGACGCCATCGCCTACTGCGACCAAGCTCTCCTCTTCGCTCACCGGGAAGGCCGTACAATCGAACATTTCGGAGGCGAGTTCCCGCCCTTTCTCGTGGTGGGTTTCAGGGACGGCAGTGCCCGACCGATCGACACGCTAGGCATGCGACGAGCACGCTACGACAGTGAGGAAATCGGGCTGTTCCGTGTTCTGCGGGGACTGGCGAACCGCTCCATCCGGCAACAAGATCCCCGCCTGCTTGGACGTGTCGCAACCATCAGCGCCAGTATCAGTCAGAAGCACCTGCCGAAGGCATCCTTCGACACCATTTTGGATATAGCGCGGGCGCATGACGCGTGCGGTGTGCAGGTGGCCCACAGCGGAACATTGATCGGCATCCTTCTGGATGCGACTGCGCCCAGGGCGGCCATGCGCGCTGCTGAGCTCGCAAGGCAGGTGAGCGGCACAGGTCTGCAAGGCGTCCATACGTTTGCCCTTAATGCCGAAACGAGGCTAATCCAGTGACCGCGGCGCAAGACTATTTACGCGCCTACGAGACGCCGCGTTTTGCCCAACTCGCACCTAACCTCAACGCCGCCTGCTTTTCCCTCATGAAGCTGATCCCCGCCCGGTTCATGGTCGATCAGGCGGAAGCGTCAGGGCGCCTCAGGCGGGAAGGTCACATCATCGAAACGACGTCGGGCACATTCGGCCTCGCCATCGCCATGCTGGCTGCGGCTCGTGGCTATGCGCTTATACTTGTCACGGCCTCCAGCCTCATCGACCTGAAACTCAGGCGGCGACTGGAACAACTTGGTGCCAAAGTCATGGCCATCGACGATCCTCAAGGAGACGGCAATCAGCGCGGTCGGCTCCAGTATCTTCAGCAGACCCTGCAAGATAGCCCGGGCACGTATTGGCCTCGGCAATACGACAATCCGGAAAACCGCCTTGCTTACGCGCGCCTGGCGGACCTCGTTGTTCGATCATTCGGCCGCATCGATTGCCTCGTCGGCTGCGTGGGCACTGGGGGATCGCTTTGTGGAACCGGAGGCTTCCTTCGTGAGCTCTTTCCTGATCTCAGGATGATTGCTGTCGATACCCACAGAAGCATGCTCTTTGGCCAGCCTGTCGGACGTCGCATGCTGCGCGGGCTCGGCAACAGCGTTTTGCCGGACAATGTTCGTCATGAGATGATCGACGATATTCATTGGGTGGGCGCATTGCCGGCCTACGCAATGGCGCATGGGCTGTTTCGCGATCACGGGCTGTTCATGGGGCCGACCAGCGGCGCCGCAGCCTTGGTCGGCGCCTGGTTCGCCAGGCACAATCCGGAAGCCTCCACCGTCGTGATAATGCCAGATGAAGGGCATCGTCATTCCGATACAGTCTACAACCCCGACTGGCTCGCCGGTTTGAAGCATTGGCCAATCTCCATTCCCCTTGAACCAACTGTTCTCACGCAAATTCGTCCGGCCGAAGAGACGGCATGGACGAGATTCCCTTGGAACCGCAGAACTTTAAACGCCGTCCTCGCGGGGGACGGCCTGTCCCCTACGCAGTGACAGGTCCGAACTGAGGCTAGGCGACAAACAACATCGGCCAGCAGTCACACAGGGTGCATGACCCGGTGAAGAAAATCCCTAGTGCGTTCGTGTCTCGGATTTCGAAGCAGTTCCTTGGCCGGACCTTGCTCAACGATCCGGCCGCCGTCGAGAAAGAGGACGCTGTCGGAAACCTCGCGGGCGAACTGAATTTCGTGCGTAACCACGAGCATGGTCATGTTCTCGTCTGCGAGCGCGCGCATGACCTGCAGGACCTCGCCGACCGTTTCCGGGTCAAGTGCGGAGGTGGGCTCGTCGAAAAGAATGGCCTGTGGGCGCATCGCCAGGGCACGGGCGATGGCCACGCGCTGCTGTTGACCCCCCGACAATGACGCGGGATAGGCATTCGTCTTGTCGGCCAACCCGACGCGACTGAGCAATGCCGTGGCCCGCTCCCGGACCTGGTTCCTATTTTCCTTCAGCACGTAGAGCGGCCCTTCCATGACATTTTCCAGGGCTGTGCGGTGCGGAAACAGGTTGAAACGTTGGAAAACCATGGAAACGCGGGTGCAGATGGCGTGAACCTGGGGCGAGGCGGCATCGACCACGGTGCCGTCGATACTGATGCGACCGCGCTGATAGGTCTCAAGCCCGTTCACACATCGCAGAAGCGTCGATTTGCCGGAACCCGAGGGCCCAATCAGACATACGACCTGTCCTTTGGCGATCTCGGCGTTGATTCCCTTGAGGACTTCGTGGGAGCCGAAGGACTTGTGCACGTTTTCAAAGGTGATCATCCCGCCGCCCCAAGATAGCTTTCGATTCTACGCATAAACAGGTTCAGCGGAACCGTCAGGCACAGGTAAAGCAGTGCCACCAAGGTAAAAACTGTCATGTTGTCGAATGTGGACGACGCAAGCATCTTGCCCTGCATGGTCAACTCCTGAACCGAAATCACCGAGACAAGCGAGGAGTCCTTCAGCAGCATGACCATATTGTTGGCGTAAGGCGGCAGGATGATCTTGAATGCCTGCGGCAGCACGACGCGGCGCATCATCAACGGACGCTTCATGCCGATCGATTTTGCCGCTTCGACCTGACCCTTATCGACCGCCTCGATGCCAGCCCGGAAGGTTTCCCCGAGATAGCAGGAGTGCGCCAGCCCCAGCCCGATCGTGCCAGCCTGGAGCGCAGTCAGGTTGATGCCGATCTCGGGCGCGACGAAGTAGATATAAAAGAGAACCACCAACAATGGTATGCCGCGCACGAAGTCGACAAGGAGCCGCGTCGGCACGGCGAGACAGCGTATCCCCGATGTCCTGAACAGCGCCCAAACAAGGCCGAGCGCCGTCGCAAGACACAGCGCAAGAAGGGTTATCATGACGGTCAGCCAAACGCCGTTAAGAAGAAGCGGCAGATATTCCGTTGCATGCGCGATGAATTTGGTCATGGCCGGCTTCCTCTTGGCACGTACCCCGGCCGTCAAAGCCGGTCATTCCGATGCGATCCTTTGGTCCTGCCAGCCGGCGCTTCTGTCGAGGTCAGTGCGGGTCGGCCTCAAAGGCCATATTTGGCAAATATTCGGCTTAATTCGCCGCTTTCCTTCAGCTTGGCGATGGAGGCATTCACCTTTTCGAGAAGCAGTGGATTTTCCTTGGCAACTGCCAACGCGACCTCGCCTTTTTTCATCGGCTGATAGCCGTCGACGAGGCGAACACCCAGGCCGGGATTCTTTGAAAGCTGATATGCGACGATCGGGGCGTCACCGAAACCGGCCTTGATGCGGCCCAGAACCACATCGCGCATCATGTCAGCGATTGAGTCGTAGAGCTTGACTTGACCGAAGACGCCAAGCGCTTCCAGAGCATCAGCGTAGGTCGAGCCGATCTGCGCCCCGACGGTCGCACCTCTGAGTTCCTCGATCGTGTAGTTTTTGCTATCGCCGGCAGCAACAAACATCGCCTCGCCATAGGCGTAAACCGGCGTGCTGAAATCGATTACCTGCTTTCGTTTGTCCGTTATGAACATGCTGGCGGAAATCAGATTGATTTTGTCGGTCGTCAGTGCCGGGATCAGGGCTGGAAAAGCGTTTATTTGAAAATCGGCGGTCGTGCCAAGGCTCGCGGCAATCGCACTTGCCAGATCGACCATCGCGCCTGTCGGCTTTTGGGTTGCGGTGTCGACAAACGTGAACGGCACTCCGGTTGGCGTGACGCCGACTCTGAGCGTTTCCTCAGCCATCGTCTGAGTTGCCATTGCGACACTGAGGGCTGCGAGCCAGCCGATGAGCGTTTTCCGAAGCATGAACATTCCCCTTACATCATGTTTGAATCGAGATTCCGCTCGCTAAGCGAGTTGAATTTGCCTCTCCTGGATAGCTTTTAGAAAAGTCGCAATACCGTCCAATGGTGGACGAGATCATCAATTGATCAGAAAAAATCGCATCCGTTCATGATCGCCTCTATCTTCTCTTCAGGACATCTTGGTCGCGCGCCGTTCAAGTCAGGGTGTGAAATAGTCACGGCCCTCGGCAACGTATTCCCACGCTTCGGCAACTGACTGAAACGATGGTTGTGCTTTGTTCGGACCGGTCGAACGATCCAAATCCTTGAGGCCGCTCGCTGTCACGATGGCAACGACGCTGTCCGACCGCGCGATGGTGCCTTCTCGCCTCAAGGATTCGATAGCTGCAAATGGCGTCACCGAGGCTAGCTCGGCAAAAACACCCTCGGTGGCCGCAAGCTGCTGCTGCATCGCTATCAAGCCGATATTGCCGACCGGCATTGCCGTGCCGCCAGATTCACGCAGGGCGTTGAGCGCCTGAAACGTGCTTCGTGTGGTGCCGATCGAGATGGCAAGCGTGTCGAAGCTTGCGGGGACTTCGGCAACCAGATCTCCCTTGCCGGCAAGGGCTCTGGCCAAAGATCCGTGCACTTCCGCCGCCACGAGTCTCGGCAACCGCTCGATCTTGCCTTGGCTGAGAAGATCCTTGAATCCGGCCCACAGCCCGGCAAGCGCATCCCCATAGCAAACAGGCAAGGCGCACCAGTCCGGCACGGCACCGTGCATTTGTTCGACGATTTCGTAAGCCAGGGTCTTGAAGCCCTCGATCCCGACAGGATGACTGCCGACCACGGGGCTGTGAAACGGTGATGTTGCAAACCATCCGAGGCGCTCGGTACCAGCGGCAAGCAATGGCCAGCGATGGGACTTGTCGGCCAGGGATACGACGCTTGCGCCGTATTTGCGGATCTGCGCCAACATTGCGCCGGCGGTGCCTGAGAATGTGACAACGACGCATTTCAGGCCCGCCCGTGCAGCATAGGCGGCAAGTGAGGCCCCGGCGTTTCCCGACGAAGCAGTCGCCACCACGCGTGCGCCACTCAAACGTGCCATCGACACCGCCACGGTCGAGAAGCGGTCCTTGTGGGACCAGGTAGGGTTTGCGCCCTCGTCCTTGATAAGCAGCTTGGGGACGCCGAGCTGCTTTCCCAGCTTCTCGGCGCTCAGCAATGGCGTCAGGCCCTCGCCCAAGGAGATTGCATCGCTGAGTCCACAAGGAAGCATGTCGGCATAGCGCCAGAGCGAGGGCAGGGCGGCACCCGCTGCGGAAGCGGCCGATGTAGCTCCGGATGGATCGTAGACGACCTTAAGATTGGCCGGTGCTTCGGCACAGCATTTCGGGCAGCCGCGTGAGTCGATTTTGGTATCGATCCGGAACAAGGCGCCGCATCGAATACAGGAAAACCCTGCCGCGCGGCTCATAACGGCACCCGGGTGATTGCATCGCGCGTCTGCGTCAGCCGCTCCACTCCGCGCTCGCGAACAACCACCATGTCCTCCACCTGGAGTCCCCAGCGGCCGATTTCGTAGTAGGGGGTCTCCACGCACAGCACCATTCCTTCTTCAAGGATGTCTGTACTGCGCGCCGAGAGCGTCGGCGCATCATAACCATCAAGGCCGATGCCATGTCCGACGTGATCGCGCTCGTAGTGGGCAATTCCTTCGCGCTTCACCACACGCACGACCGTTTCGAAGAGCTGTGCTGCTGCCATGCCCGGCCGGATAATGTCGCAGGCATGCTGAACGCCGCGCAGCAGCGCCTGCTGAAGCCGATGCGCCTGCGGCGGCGGCTCGCCCAGCGTGGCGATACGGGCAATGTCGGCGCGGTAGTGCCGGAACCGGCCACCGACGTCGAAGCGGATGATTTCTCCAGCGCGCAACCTGCGGTCAGACGGCTGGACGTTCATGAGCGCGCTGCGCTCGCCAAAGCCGATGCATCCCAGTACGGGCAGGGCGCCTTCCTCGACCGTCCTGACATGAAAAGCGCGCGCCAGATCTGCTTCGGTGGCGCCTTCCTGAGCAACGCCGAGTGCTGCTTGAATGGAGCGTTCGGCAATCTGGGCAACTTGGCCGAGCCGTTCGATTTCACTTGCCGTTTTTACGGCACGAACCTCGCGAAGCAATGCGGTGGCTGGTAGGAACGACGCATTGGGAAAATGGGCTCTGAGGGTTTCCTGGTATCCTGGTGCGAGCCCGGCCTCGTCTATGCCGATCCGCCCACGGCCGAGCTGAGCTTCTTCCAATGCGGCGACCAAAGCCGCGATGGCATCGCCATGCCTCGGCAGGTCTCGAAGCTGGAGGTGTCGTTCATTGGCGAGGTCCACGGTGGTCGAGGAACCGACATTGGCGTAAAAGTCGCCATAGCGCCGAACCTTGCTCACCCAGACTTCCTGATCGGCTACGAGGTCGAGCGTGCTGGAGCTGGCGATGATTTCAGGCGTGCCCTTGTCAGGAGCCGGCCACACGACATAAGCCTGCGGGCCGCGACGGATCCATTGCGGCAGAGCCCAGAAGCCGCTCATGTAGGTCACGTTTTCCGGGGCAGTCGCTATAATTGCGTCAAGCCCGGCTGCCGTCATGCATTGTTTCAGGCGCGCTTGGTTAAGCAGCATGATGGGAATCCCGAGCCTGTTTTGCTTCCATAAAGCCGAGGCCGGTGGAAATGCGCGCCGCAGCCGCCATTACTGCCTCTCCAATCTCAGCGATCTCCACATGCGGTCCCACTGACCGGGGGTAGGCCGCACTTATAGCCGCGATGATTGTGCCTGATGCATCGCGAAGCGGTGCGCCGACCGCAATCAGCCCGGTAAAGTTCTCGTCCAGGGATGTTGTGTAACCAATGGGCTCGGACGCTCTGATTTGAGCAACGAGCTTGTGCGGATCGGTGACTGTGCGTACGGCAACCTGCTCCAGTGGACCTCGTCCAAGAATCGCAATGACCGCCTCGCCGCTCAGCTCCATCAGGAGCGCCTTGCCCAACGCGGTGGAATGCAAGGGGAAGGTCTCGCCAGGTGAAGAACGAATGACGACCGGACTCTTGCTTTGCACGGTCAGGAGATAAATTCCGCAGCTGCCCCGCCTGATACCGAGGAATGCGTTGAAGCACCCTTCGGCGGCCAGCGCCTGCAGTTCGATTTCAGCCAAACCAACCAGGCGATCTCTGCCCAGGACCTTCCGCGCCAGCGCCAGCACGGAGTGACCCAGCCGGTAGCGCCGCGAGTCTGGCGACTGCTCGACATAGCCCTGCTCTGCCAGGGTATTCAGAATTCGCTGCACGGCGGGAGCACTCTGCTCAAGCCGGCGGGCGAGTTCGCGCACCCCGACTGCTTCGTCCGCTTCCTTGAGGACATTGAGAACCGCAAGCCCACGTTCCAACGAAAGATTTCCTGTCACTGACGTTCCTTATTTCGGAATGGCGTTCCTTAATATGATGAGAAAAGCAGCAATAGCCGCGCCTGTCAATGACGAATGTTCATTATAGTGTGTCGTCCTAAAGTGTGCCCAGCGACGACCATGCCGTCATGGACCTACGGTTGGTTGTCGGCCTCAACGTACAGAGGATTCGGCGCGCACAGGCCCTCTCTCAAGAGGAACTGTCGTTCCGTTCAGGATTCACGCGCGCCTATCTGAGTGGTCTCGAGGCCGGCCGTCGCAATCCCACACTCCTGTCGCTCGCAAAGCTTGCCACCGCGTTGAGCGTCGACATCGACGAGCTGACGAAACGGCCCGGCAAAAACGCCCGAGCCCCAGCTGGTAATTGTGCAGTGGCGTCGCGTGAGCGGCGCAAGGGAAAATCCTGATGCTCTCGGCGGCCTGCTGGCCAGTGCGTCACGGCGAGTTTCGACGGATGAGCTGCTCCACGTTAACTTGCAATGCCAACGCCAGCACCTCCAGCGTATCGACGGTCGGTGAGTTTTCCTCCCGCTCGAGCTTGCCGACATAGTTGCGGTCGAGGCCGGCAAGGTCCGCGAGCTGCTCCTGCGACAAGCCGGCGCCCTGGCGAAGCAACCTCAGATTGCGAGCAAAAACAGACCTCAGCCTCATGCGGCGAGGCAGTCAGAACGCGCCCTTTAGTGCCACCTACTATAGTAGTCAAAAGTCATGCCGGACGTTGCGGTTGGACCTAAGTTATTTATTTTGTTCTTTGTCTCAGTACATTGAAAGGGCCTACAATGGCGGCGGTTCACGGGAGCGTCTTACAGGATCAGCTAATACAAATCTTTGAAGCAACCGCGCAGATTGACCGTGCAACCAGCGCCGCCGAGATCATTCGGCAACTGCGCAAGAGCATCGAACGTCACGGCTACGCAGCCTGTCTGGTCACCGAATTGCCACGCCAGGACACCGGATCGCTGGATGGACACATCCTTGTCAACGGTTGGCCGCAGGAATGGTACGACCGCTATATGGCTGCCGGACACTATCGCCATGACCCTTGTGTTGCTGTGTGCCGTGGTGCGATCGGGCCCTTCCTCTGGCGGGACGTCCATCACGGCTTGACGGACGGAAATGCCAGGAGGGTGATGGATGAAGCGAAAGAGTTTGGGCTTTGCGACGGGATCTGCATCCCGATTCAGGCTGCGTTTGGCGATCCGGCCTGTGTAACGGTTGCCGGAAGTGAAATTGATTTGGCGCCGACGGTGCGCTGCACCATTCATGCCCTTGCGCGCCATGCCTATTCGGCTGCCGAACGCCTCGTTGGCAACTCGCGCAGGCGGCCGAGACAAAAGCTTTCCCAACGAGAGCGTGAAATCCTGCAGTGGGTCGCGGGAGGAAAAACCGCATGGGAGGTTTCCCGAATACTTGGCATCTCGGAAAACACTGTGACGACCCACCTGCGCAACATCAAGCAGAAACTCAGCACCGCCAACGTTGTGCACGCGATCGTGGAGGCGTTTCGCAGGCACGAAATCGAACTTTGATCCATCCCCAGATCTGGGTATTTCCCGGGCAATCGTCGCGTGGTCGGATGGGGTTCCATCGCGAGGAACCGCAATGATTCAGGTCCATGTCGTTGACGCGTCAAACAGCTTTGCCTATCGAGGGGATCTCGACAGCTACTTCCGCCTGCGGCATGAAATCTATGTCGATGAACGTGGATGGCAGGACCTGAGACGCCCCGACGGTCGCGAGATCGACGCGTTCGATACTCCAGAAGCGATTCATCTGCTCGGCATCCAGCCAGGAAAAGGCGTCGTTGCCGGATCCCGTTTCGTGCCGAGCCTTCGGCCACATCTGATGAGCGAAACCTTTCCGCAACTCGCCGACGGCGGCGTTCCGCGCCGACCCAATATCTTTGAATGGACCAGGTTCTTCGTGGCGCGGGATCTTCGTGAGCCCGGCCGACCTTGCCAGGCAGCCGGCGTGATCTACTGCGGAATTTTGGAATTCTGTATCCAGCGACATATCAGCAATCTGACAATCGTGTGCGAGGAGTACTGGTTCGACCGCCTCGCATCGATTGGCTGGAATCCGAAGCAGCTTGGGCCTGCGCTCGCACATGGTGATATGACGATCATCGGTCTGATGGTTGATGTCAGCCCGTCAGCCTTGATCGCGACGCGACAATTCTACCGCATAACGGAGCCTGTGATTTGGGCCGAAACGCCATTCAAGCGGCTGGCCTGACCGCGGGCCGTCCGCTTTTGGGCGTCACGCCTCGAACGACACATGCTGCCTGGCACTCGCAGAGGGCGGCGATGTACTATCGCGTGCAAATCGGCTGTCTGCCTCGCGCCATAACAGCCATTCAAAGGCGGAGGTGTCCAAAGACGGGCGCTCCGGGGCAAGCGGTACCAGCCTTGGCATCGAAATCGAAGAAGAAGGTCTGGGAAAAGGACACACCGGATCTTGGAGCGTACGACTTCTCCTTCGATCCAATTTCTTTTTTTGGGCAGTTCACGCCCGAGAGCCTGGTGAAGGCGACGGACACAATTCTTGAGGGCCTGGCCAAATTTCCCGATGCGTCGCTGTGATCGTGCGGACTGGCTTGGGACCCACTGGCCGCATCCTCGCAGGCCTCCACGTGACCGCCAAGGGTCGCGGTGCGGCAGTGCTCGATCGCCATGATGGACAACACAGACATCAAGGCAGGTGAAGCCAAGATCGGCGAGCTGAAGCGCAACATGGACGCGATCAACGCAGCCCGACGAAAGGGCGGCTGTGTTGCCGGCACTCTGTAAGCCGCTCCAACGTTAAAATTGTCGGCTTGCTTCCCGCCCTCGCGACTGCGGAGTGGTCGTTCCATCGATTGACTCCCGTAATGCACAGGCAGTTAATCTCCCCGCAAGGGCAAAAGAGGGGCTATGAAACTGGGAGAAAACGATGACTGTCCAAAAAGAAGACTATCGAACCAACAGAGCCGACTTCGCCATAGCTGCCATGCATAGCCGAGCGACCCCTGAGGGCGATCGTGACGATTTGGTGGCGAGGAAAAAGTCCCTGTGGGTAACAGATCGGCGATCTGCAAAATTGGCTGCAAACCCGTCCGAAAGCTCGCCAGAACCCAAGGCAAAGGCGCGCGGTAAGTGAATCGTGCCAGTCAATTTCTTACCGCCGAGTACTTCGTTCACATTGTTCGATTACATTACATTTATCTAATGTACTAACCAGCCAGTCGGGCATTCCCGAAGGCTCGCTGGTCAGGCTCAGCGGCCCCCCTAACCCAAGCTGCTGGGCCGCCTGCTAAGGAAGTGCGTGTATCGCTGATACGGTCGTCGGTGACCCCCCTCCGTACCGCGGCCGGGATCGCAACCACGTCACCGACCGGACTGGGCGCTCAGGACGCCTGCCGGCGCTCGCGGCATCACGTCGACATTGTCATGTACCTCCGCGCAATCCGTAGATCCATTCGATGAGTCCGTTTGCGTGACGCGGTTCGCGAACGAACCCAGTCCACCTTATATTTCGGTCAGGCGCATACACCTGTTCCATGATCCCGCTTGCGGCGGATTCGGACCCAAGGGACGAAACCATTCTTCAGCGGCGGCTGTTTGAGGCCATGAGTTTCGTCGGTTCGTCTACCGAGGATCTGCCAGGCCTGATCGGTCCTGGAGATTGTTAGAATCGATTGGCGTCTACGCTGATGGTTCCGTCAGGAAAGCTCCTTCTATAACGACTCCGGCGTTCACGTATTTCCACAGCGCAACAAGCAGTTTCCGAGCGAGGGCGATGATCGCCACTGGCTGAGTGCGGAATTGGGTTGATGGCGCACCCAGAGCCACGCAACCTGGACAAGCGTCGACCGGAGCCTAGGATTGCCGGACTTCGAGACTCCCTGCTCGCAATTAATCTGCCCACTTTGCCAGGGCGTTGGCACCAAACCAGCGTAGGCGGCAACCTGTCGTCGATTGTCAAACTTGCGCGACAATCCCTCAGACCACAGGACGGCCGCGAACTCCGGACCTATTCCCTTGAGGCTGAGCAGCAGGGCCGGTGTTGGCTCATCTGCCGCGACGAGCAAGGCGTCGCGTGCCTCTTCAACATCCTTGATCTGCTGGATCAGCAACTCGATGCGATCAAGCTCGCGGCTGATCTGCGCCATGAGCGCTGGCGGCAGTGGACGCCCATCTGCGGTAATGAGCGCGTCGAGGCATTTGCGTCGATCGCCTTTCAACGGTTCGTATCCGGACACACCTTGGCTGAACAAAAGGCCCTTTCTCCTGTTGACGTGCCTGATCCGCTCGTTCGTCAGCGCCTTCCGCTCCCGCACCAACCGGCGACGGTCTTCCTCCTCCGGCGTTGGCACTCGCAACATCGCGCAAACCCGAGGCTCGCCGCGGTTGTAGGCCAACAACGCTCGAACCAGTGCTTCCCGTCAATCCTGTCGGTCTTGGCCCGCCGGCGGCGACGCGATGTGGCAGTGGATGCCGGGTCCACGACATAACTCTCGATGCCTTCGCGTTCGAGGACCCGATGTATCCAGAATCCATCCAGACCAGCTTCCTGGATTGATATGACCCGGAAACGCTGCCCTGTCCGCACTTCCGCCTTTCGTTGCAGCTCTGCGAAGTGATCGAGCAAACCCGGAATGTCGCCCCCGGCACGAGGTGTCTCGACATTCTCTCGCCCCCACCTGGCGAAAGCGAAGTCACGAGCCATTTTGAACGAGACAGTTCTAACGAGACAAATATTGCGGCAAGATCGACGCGGATAGCGGTCGGGGGCTTCCCCAAAATGTGCGCGGCGAGCATGCGTTGAGGGCGAGACGAGTCTATGTGCCTTGACGGGATGCAGAATATATTCCTATTTTGCGGGATGCCGCACCGTCGCCGCCATGAACAGATTTCCGAGTATCATGCTTGCCAAGATCGAACGGCAGGCTTGACTACTGACGAAGGAACTGTGGGTCGCGCAGTTGTCCCCAAGGCCGTTCTGTCCGCACTACGACGCCATCGACAATTTGCATCGGGACCTAAAGCGGGCGCTCAACTTGCTGCATGACCGCCCGGCGGATTACGAAGAACCGCATTTCGCGCCCATGTCGCGAGGGTGAAGAACTAGCCTGTCAGTTTAGTGAAGTCGTGGCGCCGCGCGCGAACATGTGCCAGCAAATTCGTTTCGTTTACGACCCCTGATTGAAAGAGATTCAGCGTGGTCGAGGCCAGAATCTGACCGTCTATCGGGGTGCTGTACCATTTGGCGTCGGCGGTTACCTGGTCGACAACCCGCTGGCAGATCGCCCGATCTTTAGGTCTAAGGAACTGACTTTTCAGTGCTCGTAGCATCTCGACGCCTTGAAACCGAGAGTCACCTGTCTCCGCGCGATACCCATGCGTGGTCTGCGAGCATGGACCCTAAACGCATTCAGACAGAAAATTGCCATTCGTTTGAGTGGTACCGATGTCGCGTGGATAAGCGGCGGTCCGCGAGCTAATCCACCATGTCGCGCAGCGGCTTCTTGCGCTTTGGCGTCCTGTACTTCTCGACCAGCCTGACCTTGTCGATGTCGATCGTCACCAGCGGTCCCAGATCGACAGTCACCCTGCCGCCTTCCTCGTCTACGCGCGTGATCTCTCCGGTAAGCTCGATCTGCTGCCCCTTCTTCACCTTGGTATGATCGATGACCGAATGCGGAAAGCTATAGCTCGGAATCGAGACGTTTACGCAGTGCTGAGTGACCCGTTTGCGAAGGCGGCCGGGATCCACCTCGTCACGAATGGAAATTCCGCGCGCCGTTCCATGAGTCTGGTGCGCTCGGCGCCTTACTCAAGATATTGCTAATTATGGATGAGCCCGCTTCCTCCAATCGATGGATGAAGCCGATCGTGGGCCGGTGCTACTTGATGCATCGCGCGACTTACCCGACAAGAGCTGGCTCCAGGGGCAAAATATGAGCAAGACGACTCTCATTGCTATCGCAATCCTCGCGATCGGTGTCGGCTGTGCCGAAGCCAAGGACCGTAAGGTCGAAACCGCGACCGACCGTAAGGTCGAAACCGCGACCCTCGGCACGCACGCCAATTCGAAGAACCTGCCGGTTTGTACCGCGGCAAGCTCACTCTTCGAAGTCCTCGGTGATAAATGTTTTCTCGTCACAGGTTCGATGATCTATGGCGACATCGCCGAACTCTCCCGGACAATCACTTTGAGTTGGTAGCCGAAGCAACAACCTCCCAGCGCGGCCTCCATTCTCCGGTATGAAGTTGCGTCGCAGGGGCTGCCTTCGCCCAGATATCGACCCAGTCTTCGCGCGTCGCCAATACCGGCGCAATCCCCAGTCACCACGGGCCTCTTCAAAATTCTTATGCCGTCCGCACCTGCGGTCGAGCTTGTCGCGCCAACAGCAGCGCCTCTGCATCGTTTGGGCAACCCAACGCATAGCTTCCGGTCCGGAAACTCGCTTACGCGTTTCATCGTCCATTCGGCAGTGGAAATTTAGGCCGATTTGGCAGTGCTCAGAATCGCGTAGCTGTCCTGCGATCCGCTCGGAGAGGATGGCGAGTGGTTGCGGCAACTGCGCCTCAAGCTGGCTGGCGACCGCCGTCTGCAGCCCGCTGCTGCGGAGCAGCGCTGACGCTGCGTTCGTCCGGACCGTCGCAAGACCGCTTGATTGTATCCGGCCTGGAGACAGACAAACGCCGGCGCAACCTCACCCTGAAACCAAAAGACAATATCGATGCCCTTCAACAGCTATGCTCCCAAGGGTTGAAGCGCCTGCAAACATTCACCATGCCAATTTCGCCATCGCCGCTTCGATAATGACGGCGCCATCAATTTCATGGAGCAACCTTTGCCGCCAAGGGGTTCTGCCCGATGGCGGCGACCAGGCTCGTGCATACCTCGATCACCATCACCAGGACCCTGCGAGACGCAGAAGAGGCGAGCCGCTTCATGAACCGGCTAGAAGCCCCAAACCCAAAAGCCGCTGATCGATTTGAGCCGCAGTAACGAAGTGTAACCGCGTTCGCACTACAAGAAGCTCAAACCGCGCAAGACCGCTGATCGATACGACCACGATGTTCAAGGGTATTGCCCAATGGAAGCCGCCCCAATGGAAATCGCCAAGAACGGCCATACGACTAGCCATCTGATGACGTCACGGCGCTTTGCGCCTCTCTTCTGGACGCAGTTCCTTTCCGCCTTCAACGACAATTTCCTCAAGAACACGCTGGTGTTCCTTATTCTGTTCACCCTGGCGGCGGACAAGGCTGCATCACTGGTTACGCTGGCGGGTGCCGTCTTCATGGCTCCTTTCCTGCTCCTGTCCGCCGTTGGTGGCGAGATCGCCGACCGGTTCGACAAGGCGCTCATCGCCCGTCGGCTGAAATTCACCGAGATCGCCGCTGCGGCTGTCGCTGTCGTTGGAATCACCCTGTCGTCGATCCCGGTGCTGATGATCGCGTTGCTCATGTTCGGCATCATCTCGGCACTGTTCGGACCGATCAAGTACGGCATCCTGCCGGATCACCTCGAGCGCAAGGAATTGCCCCGCGCCAATGCCTGGATCGAATCGGCAACCTTCGCCGCCATCCTCGGCGGCACTATCGCCGGAGGCGTCGTCTCGGCCGATGGCATTGGGGTCTCGGTGTTCGGGCCGATCATGATGGTCCTTGCCGTGGCCTGTTGGTTTGTCAGCCGCTACATCCCGTCCACCGGTTCTGCGGCTCCCGACCTAGTCATCGACAAAAACATCTTTCGCTCGACCTGGCGACAGGTGAACGGTTTGCGTGCCGACAAGCGGATCTGGCGCGCCGGACTGATGACGTCGTGGTTCTGGCTGATCGGGGCCATTGTCCTTTCGATCCTGCCTACACTGGTCAAGGATTCGCTCGGTGGCGGAGAAATCGCGGTCACCGCCTATCTCGCGGTGTTCGCCGTTTCGATCGCCATTGGCTCTGCCATAGCCGCATGGATGTCGCAGGGCCGCATGGTGCTCTTGCCAGCCCCGGTTGGCACTGCGTTGATGGCACTGTTCGGCTTGGACCTGGCCTGGACCATCTGGAGCATGCAGCCTTCGATCGGGGCCGAAACGCTCGCAATATTCTTCGCCAGGCCAAACACGGTCCATGTTGCGATCGACCTTGCCGGCATGGCTATTGCCAGCGCCTTTCTTGTCGTACCAACCTTCGCCGCCGTACAAGCCTGGGCGCCCGAAGCCAGTCGCGCTCGCGTCGTCGCCGCGGTGAGCATCGTCAATGCAGGCTTTATGACGGTGGGCGGCATACTTGTTGCCGCGATTCAAGCAGTGGGCGTCTCCACTGGAGGTATCCTGTTCGGCCTCGCCGCACTCAACGTGGTCGCCGCCTGGCTGATGCTGAGATATCTGCCAACCAACGCCTTCCGCGACTTCGTTTCCATTCTGTTCCGAGCCTTCCATCGTCTGGAGGTGGAGGGGCTGGAAAACCTTAAGGCGGCCGGCCCGGCACCCATCCTGGCGCTCAACCATGTCAGTTTCCTCGACGGCCCATTGGCTTTGACGCTGACGGATGAGGAGCCGGTGTTTGCCATCGACTACACCATCGCCCAAGCCTGGTGGATGAAGCCGTTCATGAAACTTGCGCGCGCCCTGCCGCTCAATCCGGCCAAGCCGATGTCGACCCGCACGCTTATCAAGGCCGTGCAAGGCGGCGATCCGCTTGTCATCTTCCCCGAAGGCCGGATCACCGTGACCGGCGGCCTAATGAAGGTCTATGACGGTGGCGCCATGGTGGCCGACAAGACCGGCTCGATGATCGTGCCAGTGCGCATCGACGGCCTGGAGAAGAGCTATTTTTCGCGGCTGAGTTCGCTGCATGTGCGCCGCCAGCTGTTCCCAAAGGTCAGGGTGACGATACTAGAACCGGCCAAACTTGAAGTACCGCCGGATCTCAAGGGCCGGAAGCGCCGCGCAGCGGCGGGTGCTGCCCTCTACCAGGTCATGTCGGATCTCGTCTTCCGCACCCAGGACATCGACAAGACTGTGCTGGAGAAGATCATCCAGACGGCGAGCGAACGCGGCATGAAGCAACTGGCCGTGCAGGACCCCGTCACCGGTTCGCTGAGCTACGGCAAGCTGCTGACAGCCGCCGCCGTGCTTGGAGAGAAATTCAAGAACCTCTATGCCGGCCAGCAGACGCTCGGCATCATGCTGCCCAATGCGAACGGCGCCTGTGCGACGCTGCTCGGCGTCATGTCCGCCGGCAAGGTTCCGGCGATGATGAACTTCACTGCCGGTGCGGCCAACATCCTCTCCGCTTGCAAGGCCGCCGAGGTGCGCACCGTGCTGACTTCACGCGCCTTTGTCGAACAAGCGAAACTTGGCGCCGTGGTCGAGGAACTCGGCCGCTCGGTCGATATTGTGTGGCTTGATGATCTGAGGGCCACCATTGGCCTCAAGGACAAGCTGCTCGGCCTTTTGCGCAAAAATGCACCCCGGGTCGCCCGCAAGCCCGGCCAACCGGCGGTGATCCTGTTCACCTCAGGTTCTGAAGGCACGCCTAAGGGCGTGGTGCTCACCCATCGCAATATCCTGGCTAATGCCGCCCAGGCCGCCTCGCGTATCGACTTCCATTCGGGCGACAAGGTCTTCAACGTGCTGCCGATCTTCCACTCGTTCGGCATGACAGCAGGTACGGTGCTGCCGCTGATTTCGGGCGTGCCGGTCTATTTCTATCCCTCCCCGCTGCACTATCGCATCGTGCCGGAGTTGGTCTACGCATCGAACGCGACGATCATCTTCGGCACCGATACGTTCCTCAGCGGCTATGCGCGTACGGCACACCCTTACGACTTCCGCTCAGTGCGCTATTGCTTTGCCGGCGCGGAACCGGTCAAGGCTTCTACGCGCGCGACCTATATGGAAAAGTTCGGCCTGCGCATCCTCGAAGGCTATGGCGTGACCGAAACCGCGCCCGTGATCTCCATCAACACGCCGATGTACAACCGCTCCGGCAGTGTCGGCAAAATCATGCCGGGTATGGAGTACCGCCTGGACCCGGTGCCTGGCGTCGAGGATGGCGGACGGCTTTTCGTGCGGGGGCCCAACGTCATGGCGGGCTATCTGCGCACCGAGAAGCCGGGCGTGCTCGAGCCGCTCGAAGACGGCTGGCATGACACCGGTGACGTGGTCGCCGTCGACGACGTCGGCTTCATCACCATTCGAGGCCGCGCGAAGCGCTTTGCCAAGATCGGTGGCGAGATGGTTTCGCTGGCCGCCGTCGAGGCACTGGCGGGCGAATTGTGGAAAGGCTCGCTCTCGGCAGTCGCCGCCGTGCCAGATGCGCGCAAGGGCGAAAAGCTGGTCCTCATTACCGAGGCTGTCAACGCCACGCGTGCCGAATTCCTGGCCTTCGCCAGGGCCAACGGCGCCATGGACCTGATGGTGCCGGCCGAAGTGCGCGTCGTTGCGAAAGTGCCTGTCCTCGGCTCAGGCAAGCTCGATTTCTCCGCTGTGACCAAAATGGTGAGCGGCGAAGACATGAAAACCCAAGCGGCTTGAACGGCTCGCTTTTACGGGTCGCTTTTGTGTATCTCGGTTGAGAACACGGGACCGCCGCGAAAGTTCGGTGCACGCAGCGCCATGCGAACGAGCTGCAGCTGGCGAAAAACGATGGTGCAGGGTCGATGCGCTCATTTGCACATGTGCCGCGAGCTCGTCGATGCTGAACTGTCGAGGCGGCGGTCATAGAACTGGCAAGCGAGGACCATTGGCTTGTCCGACTATCGTTGCGCCTTCAGCAGACGCTCGAGCGTTGAAAAGTCACTCATGTCGCGGTAGGGCGTCAGGTCAAGATCCTTGGGGATCTTCTTGAGCTTCTCTTCGGAGATCGGTTTTTCGTTCTTTTTGTTGAAGGCCTGGTAAGCGGACCAGCCAACACCCGCCGCCTTCACTGCATCGCGTTCGGCTCGAAGGGCGATTTG
Source organism: Mesorhizobium sp. M1365 (assembly GCF_040317865.1). NCBI lineage: Bacteria > Pseudomonadati > Pseudomonadota > Alphaproteobacteria > Hyphomicrobiales > Phyllobacteriaceae > Mesorhizobium > Mesorhizobium sp. M1365. The sequence continues at coordinate 49,612 of NZ_JAMYLG010000026.1, read as the reverse complement.
ATGCGCGTGCAGATAATGAAGCCCGAGTTCGTCTAGGAGCGCCTTTTCAACGATTTCGTGCGTTAGCAGAAATGGGGCAAGCCGGACCTTGGCCGATTTCCAATCCATAGTGCGAGGCATATGGCGATCGATATAAATCGTCCTGCCATCTTTGCTGTATCCAGCAATGTAGGGGATATCGAAATCATGAACGATCTTCACCCGACGATGCAGCGCCCGCACAGCGTCACTCAGTACATCATCGTCCAAGTCTTCGGAAACGTGGCGGACTTCATCTTCAAGCTTCATTTTTTCCACACTGAGACCAGCGGCGCTTTGCTCCCATAGACCGGATCCTTGCGTTGACGGCCAACTTGGGAATCGCTCGTAATGCCCGCTCATGTTCCTGGGCTGTCGTGCATTCGTCATAAGCGTCGGATGCGGGATAAGCGCCGACTACCAGGAAACCAGCAGACTCGGAGAGACATTGGTGACCGGTGCCGGCCGGAAGAACTGCCATGTCGTCGGCCTTCAAGGACAATGTACGGCCCCTGTTGCCCCCGAACCGAACCTTGCCGGTTCCGCCCGAAACCCCAAGCACTTCATTTTTGCGGGAATGGTAATGGACGTAGTGGTAGATGCCGTCCCGCCAGCCGCTACTCCAGCCATTGGACTCGAAAAGCTCTTCCAGCACGGCTGCGGAATCAAATTGTTCCACCGACCTTACGGCGGCCGCGATAGACGACAAACGGCCAGAAGGGGTGGTTCGGCACGAGGCCGTCATCCTTGAACCGAAATTCGAGTGGCTTCTTCATCTTCACGAATTCGGCGAGTTCTTGCTTTCTCGGTCGCGCGATACCCGTCGCCTGCTCGGTAGCTTTCTTCAGGCTCTCGAGAATGCCCACGGCGAATCCTTGCGCTGGATGAGACAGCGGCGAAAGCCTCCGCTCTGGTCTCAACAAATCTCAACCAGCGACACCGCACTTTGTTCCTTTTGTCGAATGGCCGCTATTAAGCTGCGGCCCGCGAGGAGAACTGAAACTCAGAGAAGCGCCCGCATGTCGGCCGCTCAGCTTGTGCCTGCCGGAGTTGACGAGAATTGCCTTGGCGGTGCTGCGCCAGAAGGCATTCGCGTCCTCCAGGTTTTTGGATTCTGGGACCCGGGCGATACCTTCGACCAATTTCCGCCGCCGATTCAGCGGAAACGCGCTTATGTTGAATGATCGATCACCTCACCCGGATCGCCCAAGCTTCGAAGGCCGCAACCTGTTGCTGATCGCTTTCCTGATCATCACCGTGCAAGGCAGCGACGTACTGCAATTTATCTTCGGCAAGCTGTTCGGCCGGCATCTTCTGGCGCGGTGGAGGAAGCGAAACTCACCGCCGTGCCGTACTTTACCTGGGACGATCGCGACCCCGGCGAGATGCTGGTCTGGCTCAGAAGCGCGTGGTAGCTCTATCGCCATCTGAGCCGCGTTGCATGCCTTGAATTCGCCCGGGCGCGCGTCATCTAGCTTTGAGTGGCGCCAGTCACTTGAACGGGTGGAGGCAGATTGTGGCGCTCGAAGCTGTCGCGCGTCCGAACGCCGGTGGCCGCTTTATTGCGGTCGTGGTGGTGCCGCTGCTATTCGTCGTCGGTGGACTGGCCATTCGCTATGCGGCATTTGCCTCGATCTCGGCGGAACCAGGCTTCGCAGCCTATGCCCACGCGCTCTGCCGGTGGGATTGCGCGTGGTATGTCGACATTTCCGAACACGGTTATGAGCGCTTTCCCATTCCAAACCAGAGCAATGTCGGACGCTGGGGCTTCTTTCCATTCTATCCGATGCTGGTGGCGGCAATCCGGTCTGTTTTCCCTTTGCCGACGATACTGCTCGCGTCGATCACATCGGTTGCGTGCAGCTACGCGGCCTGTCTGGTGGCGTGGCCGCTGCTCGAGAAGAACATGCGCGCTTATGTGCTATATTGCGCCTTTCTGCTCAGCGGCCCGTTCTCCTTTCATTTTACGACTTTCCTGACCGAACCTCTTTTCGTGCTCGTGACGTCGTGCGTTTTTCTGGCACTCAAACGCTCCAGCTATCTGACCGCGGGGCTGTCATCGGCTCTGCTGTCGGCAACCAGGCTCGTCGGAGTGCTTGTTGTATTTGCGACCGTCATTCAGATGTTCAGGGATTACCGCGCAAAGGGCGGATCGGCGCTTTCTTTCCCACGTTGGGTGCTTGGCCGACCGGATCTGCTCGTTGCAATTCTCATCTCGCCTGCCGGCTTGTTCGCCTACATCCTGTTCCTCTATCTGACGGTCGGGGACGGCTTTGCCTTCCTGCACGTCCAGCGCGCGTTTGGACGGGTGGTGGGCAATCCGCTCGCCTTCATATGGGATGGACTCTCGGCCGTTCCGGCGACTGGATGGCTGCCTACGGCGCCGCAATGGAGCGCGCTCGCCGCACTCATAGGACTGGCGCTATCGGCGGTTCTGGCGGTTCGCAGGCAATATGGCGCCGCGTTGTTCTGCGCCTGCTGCATCATCCTGCCGCTGATCACGAACCTGGCCTCGATGGTCAGATACGTCATTGGGCTTGCGCCTCTGACAATGTTGCTGACGACGTTGTTGTCGGCGTCGAAGCTGACTTTTCTTGCGGCTCTGGGTCTCTTCCTGGGCGCCTGCTATTTCATGACCGTCGCATGGATCGGGGGTTATCTTGCCCTGGTCTGACATTTCGGGCCGGTATCGGCGCGCGGCCAGATTTGGTGGCTACGCGCTGGCGGCGGTTCTGGCCGGGACAGAAATCATGATCCTTGCGCTTGCTCTCAATCCAGACGTCAATGCCGACTATCGCGCCTATTACATCGACCGGACGACGACCTGCCTCAATCGCGATGCGGTCGGCAGCTACACACTTGGCGAGACGGTGTCGTTCCGGTCCGACGGAGCCAAAAAGGCAACCGGCATGATGGTCTGTGGCTGGTCGGGGCCGGTAGCCGACGGCACCCATTCGCTGGGCGAGACCTCGCGGCTTCGCCTGGACATACCGCCGCTTCGCGACGGTCTGACTGCCACGCTGCAAATGGCCGCCGTCATTCGTCCGCCCCAGATCACGCAAAGGGTTGTGATCTCGGTGAACGGCGTTCGGGTGCATGCGGTGACGCTGTCCGGCAAAGAGCCACGCACGGTATCGTTCGTCATTCCACCGGCGGCCCTCGCCAAGGCCAAGACACTCGACATCGCCTTCGACTACCTCGACGGCATTCCGCAAACTCCTGCCGCCAGCAACATCTATAAGCGCTCCATCAAATTGTTGTCGCTCCGGCTCGATCCCACTGATGCGGATTAGGGCGGGCGATCGCGCTGCCGGCCGCGTCTTCGCTGCGCAAAAACCCATCGGTCGAGCATGAGGAGATTGACCGCTGGAACAAGCAAGCATGTAACCAGGATGGCAATGATCGGCGGCAGACTGAGTTTCGCAGTCAAAAGCGCCGGCGCCGCGTAAGCCACCGCGAAGCCGGTTGCCGTCAGCAAGAGAAAACGCGGAGCCTCCGATCGATGCGATCCGCTCGACGCGAAGGTCACGAACTTATGCGCGAGATAAGAAAACAGGGCGGCAGCGGTATAAGCTGCGAGCGAGGCACCGACCGGCGAGAGGCCGAACCGTTGCCATTCGACCAAAGCGGTGGCCATCACTGCATATAGGATCGTTGCAGCGATGCCGACCGACCCGAAACGCACCAGCAGTTTCAGGCCGGCGTCGCTGGTCGAGGGGCCCTCAGACTTGCGCACTGCAGGCATACTGCGCTCCAAGCGGCAGCGACGCGAGCGCGCGCTCGACTCTTCTGGCGAAAGGCCTTGCCGACGGCAGCAGCAGGAAATGCTCGGATCGGATGTCCCGGAACCCGGTCTCCCGAAAGAGGGACGCTGCGTTGGCAGCGTTGAGGAGGACCGCGTCGTGGTCGAACGGACACCGGAACACCGCAAGACGCGTCAGGGGATTATAGGGATTGTGCTCGATGATGCATGCGACGCCACCTGGCCGCACGACACGCCGCAATTCCAGCAAGAAATCGGACCAGGAGGAGGGCGGAACGTGATGGACGACGCAACTGGCGAAAGCCAGATCGAACGCGCCATCCTCATAGGGCAGACTCGGCGACGTGCAGGCCCGGTAGGTCACACCTGGATTGTCCTGGCCAGCGCGCAAAATTGATTGCTCCGACACGTCGCAGCCATCGAGGCTGTCAAAAGCGCCGTCGAGGTAGGGGTGGAGCGAACCGACGCCGCAGCCGATATCCAGCGCCCTTACAGCCGCCCCACCCCGCCGAAGCTTTCGCTCGACCACCAGACGCCGCAGCAGGTCCGCCTTGGCGACAAGGAAGAAGTCGTGCCCGAGTCCGGAAAATCGGATGGACCCTTCGACCGCCTCGCCATAGTTGGAATTATAGCTGTCGAAGAGTTCGGCCATTGGCGGGGACTCCACTCCTGGGCTTGTGAAACGATAGGCGGCGCTTACCAGAGACGGTACGCATCGCCTCGTCGAAGCCGGTGAGCCGATTAATCACATAAAGCGGGCGGCGTTTCACCTCGGCGTGGATGCTGCCAACGTAGAGCCCGACCACACCGGTCATGAAAAGATTGATGCCGCACAGGAGCGACACGATCACCACCGTGGATGTCCACCCGGCAATGATGCCGGTTTCAAAAAACGAGGCAAAGATGGCATAGGCGCCAAAGACCACCGCAAGCGCGGAAATGCCCAATCCGCCCCAGAGCGCCAGGCGTAAGGGCTTCTCGGAGAAACTGACGATGCCGTGAACCGCAAGGTGCACCATCTTCCAGAATGGGTATTTGGTCTGGCCCAGGGTTCGCGCGTGGCGCTCAAATGGCACGGTCGTTTGCTTGAAGCCCATCCAGCCGAACATGCCCCTGACGAAGCGGTCATGTTCGGGCATGCGCTTGAAGGTTTCTAGCGGCTTGCGGCCGACCAGGCGGAAGTCGCCGACGTCGCGCGGAATATCGACCGACGTCATTTTCTCCAGCAGGCGATAGAAAAGACTTGCCGTAAAGCGCTTGAACCAGGATTCGCCCTCGCGCTTGACCCGGCGGGCATAGACGATCTCGAAGCCTTCCTTCCACTTGGCCACCAGATCGAGAACGACTTCCGGCGGATCCTGCAGGTCGGCATCCATGACGATGACGGCATCGCCCGCAGCGGCGTCCATACCGGCGGTAATCGCCACTTGGTGGCCGAAATTGCGGGAAAATTCGATCAGCCGAAAGCGCGGCTCGGCGGCAACCACTTTTTGGAGGTATTCGACGCTTCCATCAAGGCTTCCGTCATCGACGAAGATGGCCTCGGTCTCGCCGTCCAGCCGGTCGATAAGCGAACTGATCCGCTCGATCAGCCGAGGCAGCACCTGTTCTTCATTGTATATGGGCAGGACGAGCGAGTAGCGAGGCGGTGATCTGTTCACCGTCATTCCAGGGCCGTGGACCACAGAGTCTCGCATGCGGTTGAAAATGTAACGAAAGCTACAAAGTTCCAAAGGTGTGCAAGAAAGTGCTAATTTAGCTAGTTCTTGATTGAATGCCGGTTCTCAGTGAGAGATGAGCGTCCGCACCGAGGCGCGAACTCGATAGGTCGCCAGCGAGGTTCGTCTGGCGATACGCCAGCACAAAGCTGTTTGACCGCCCTGAAGATCGCTGCACGCCCTCCTTCGCGCGCTCCACGTAGGCGCCATCCGCAGTCATCACCACGACGCGGGTGCCGGTGCTGATGTATAGCGGTACCAGGGTGCGCACGCCGTTGGACAGCGTTGCCGGTTTCGCGACGAACCTCTGCCGCTGTTTGCGGCCGCTGCTTGCCGTGAGAAGAAGACTTTGCCTGAGATCCACCAGCCTGTTGTTGCGTTCAGGCCCATGACGGCCGGCCGCGACGTTGTCGAGGATTATGGCCATGTTGGGCTGACCTTGCGCAGCCATCCGGCGTCGTTTCTGCGTGCCGATCTTCGCCGGCGCAGCATCGTGACCTGTCAGGAGACCATGCAGGCGCGAGACAGAAGCTGGCTCGAGGCTGCCGGCCTGGTTCTGGTCCGGCAACGGCCAGGCTCGGCCAAAGGCCTCATGTTCCTCACCGTGGAGGATGAGACGGGCGCCGCCAACGTCGTCGTCTGGGTCAAGGTATTCGAGAAATTCCGTCGCGTGCTTCTTTCGTCGGCCATGCTCGGCGTGCGCGGCCGCATCCAGCGGGAAGGGGAGGTGGTGCATCTCGTCTCCCATCAGTTGACCGACCTGTCGCCCGAGCTGGCCAGCCTGGGAAACCGCGAGACGCCGTTTCCCGTGCCGCATGGCCGCGGTGACGAAGCCCATCACGGCGCGCCGAGTGTCGATCCGCGGAGCCTGTCGAAGGGCCGAAACATCGTCGATCCATACGAGCACATCGACGGCATCAAGGTGAAGACGCGGAATTTCCGATAGAAGCTGCAGCGGATATACCGTCATCATGTGGTAGTCTGGCCCGCATGACGGCGCTTTATCTCAATTGACGCGGAAGACGGTGGATCCCTCAGCCGAATAAAACGCATCCGCCGAAATGGATCGAGCCTCAGCTGACGCGCCTGGTCGACGAAGCGCCCGACGGCGCCGATTGGCTTCACGAGATCACACGATGCTCGCCGGCCTGGCCCGAAGCGGCAGCCGGGCTCCAGTCGTCCGTGCCCGGCTGTGCCGGCCTGGCAAGCACCGGCGGCGCCATGAGCCGGTCCTTGAAACGGCGATCCTCGTAGCGCGCCTTCTTCGCGCGGATCGGCGGCGTGCCCGCCACCATGACGATCTCGTCGGCGGGCGGGAGCTGCATGATCTCGCCCGGGTTAGCAGCGGTCTGGCGGTCTCGGAGCGCGACACCATCAGATGGCCAAGCCAGGGCGAGAGCCGATGGCCCGCATAGTTGCGCATGGCGCGCATCTCGGGAGCACCTCGGCACGGTTCCGTTCGCGCGATAGAAGCAGCGGTTGGCGATTGAGCAGCATGGAATCGCCGAATTCATGCGCGCGGTATCGATACGCGATGAAGGCTGCGGAGGCCTTGGCGAGCAGAGCATCGTCGGCAAAGGCGCGCAAGAGCTCGAAATGGCTTTCGCCGGGCTGGTGGACGCCCGTGAGAACCGCATCGACCACGCGAAGCCGCGTGCCCCGCGCGATGCGCCCTGTCGCAATGCCATTTCCGGCACGCACATTGCCGCCGGGATTGGCAGCTGCCTCAAGTGCGCGCACTACGCTCGTGCCGATGGCAATGATGCGGCCGCCGCGCAGCTTCGCCCACGCGACCTGCGCCGCGGTGCGCCCAGGGATGCGGTATGGCTCGTCGAAGGGAAGGCGCGAGTCGAGCGCGGGATCGCCGGCAGAAGAGACGCCCGCAGCATGCGTGAGTGTTGCAAAGCCAATGTCGTGCCGACGCCAGGCTTGGAGCGTGCGCCAGTCGAGCGCGAAGCCTGCCGATGGCGCCTCGAACGCGACCGGCCCGGCTGCAATCTTCGTCCAAACATCCCACAGTGCCAACGGCTCGGGAACATGCGCGTATTGGATCGGCCGGCCGTGCTGCGCCAGTCCTGCAAGCACCGCTGCGCGATTGCCTGGGAAGTGCAATTCGAGAAGGCGTGGATGGTCGAGAAGGCGCTCGACGACGGCGTCAAGCGAGCCGAGCCGGAGGCGATCGCCTGGTGACAGCGGAGGTGGAGGCAGCCGGTCTTCCGTGCGCGTGCGGTGATCGCCCGAGCCGAAGGCAATCGCCACGAAACGGGTTGGATCGGGAAGTGATAGCCAGCCCGCCAGGCGGATCTCGATCGCCTCACCGCTTGGGACATGCGTGCCGTGCAAGCTGGCAGGCAAGGTCGCGGCGTCATTGGCGACGACCAGATCGCCGGGGTTGAACAGCGTCGCGAGTCCAGCTCGCGGCAGGTCGCGCATCGTGCCGTCCGCCTCGACGACGAACAGCCTGGCGGAGCGCTGATCGGGACGATCGGCGGCAATCATGCATGTGCTCCGGCGAGACGCGTAGAGCGGACCGGCAACGCGTCGAGCATCTTTTCGATGATCTCGGCAGCTGCCTCCTCGGGGCGCTTCAAGGTCGCCGGATCAGCATCAGGGATCGCGAGCGCGTGCAGTGGGGTGTCCATATCGCCGGGGTCAAGTGCGAGGAGCCGGATGCCGTCTGCTTTCGCCTCCTCGTCCCAAATCGCCGTCAGATGGGCAAGAGCGGCCTTGCTCGCGCCGTATGCTCCCCAGCCGGGATAGGCGTTCACCGCGGCGTCGCTGGAAATGTTGATCGCCATCGCGCCACGGCCGCCGCGCGCGGACGCCGCAAGCGCACCGAAAAGAGCCTTCGTCAGCCGGAACGCGCCGACCAGGTTGACGGCGAGCGCTGTTTCCAGCTCCTCGCACTCAGTATCGGCGAGGAGCGCCAGAGGGACAGGGCCGAGGCTCGAGGCATTGTTGATCAGGACGTCGAGCCCGCCGAGGCTCGCGGTTACCTGTAGCGCGATCGAGTAGGTGTCCTCCTTCTTGCCGACGTCGCCGACAACGCCGTGCGCGCCCGTCTCGTCAGCGATGCGTGCGACGTTCGCGGCGGTGCGGGCGACGAAGGCGACGCACGCATCCTGTGCGGCAAGCTGCCGCACAAGCGCCAGTCCGAGACCGGACGTGCCGCCCGTGACCGCCACGCGAAGTCCCTGAAGTTCGATATTCGTCTGCATTGCCAGTGCTCCCTTAATCCGTACGCCTCTTGCTACAAGTTAAAGTTAACTTGAAGTCAAGCGGGAATTGTGCTTTGGTTCATGCATGGATTCCATGCTGACCATCACCGACGTGTCACGGCGCAGCGGCGTCGCCTCATCGGCCCTGCGCTTCTACGAGGAGCGCGGGCTGATCGCGTCCGAGCGGGCCGGCTCGGGACACAGACGCTACCCGCGATCCGTGCTGCGCCGGATCGCCTTCATCGTCTTCGCGCAGCGAATTGGGCTGACACTTGAGGAGATCGGCGCCGAGCTGGCCAAGTTGCCGGCCGATCGCGTGCCGTCGCGTCGGGACTGGTCGCGGTTGTCGGGCCAGTGGACCAAGCGCATCGACCAGCGCATCGCCGAGTTGCAGCGCCTGAGGTCGGGGCTTACCGAGTGCATCGGTTGCGGCTGCCTGTCGATGGACCGGTGTAGCCTTGCGAACCCTGCCGATATGGCAGGACGCAAGGGGCCGGGGCCGAGGTATTGGCTGGGGTGAGTTGACAGCCTGCCTGTCCCTATTGCAGAACTCGGCAGCGCAAGACTTCGCCAAGTGCGAGACGCTGCGGCCCCGGTAAGGTCAGGGCGCGGCGGCCCTGATGTCAATTCAGGAATCGCGCTGAACCGGACAGCTCCTGCATTTGTCTCAAAACCGCGGTCAACAAAGGGTCAGAACAAGAGCTGCTCAAAATCGACGCGATGGAAGGCTCCCGCTCCGCCGGGGTTGGCATCGTTAGGATGGACAAACCGGGAGCGTAAGACTCCTGCGGCGGATTTGATTCGTGATCGTCGCGCAGCCGTACCAGCAGTGCCGCCCGCAGGCCCGCTGCATCTCTTCCGGCGATCCGATCGCCTGTCGCGAGCGACTCAGGTGCTCTTCAGGGTCCCGTTCATCCCTTCCGGATAGAAGCCGCCCTTGCTCACTCCGTCCTTGTCGGTGAGATAGACGATCCGCAGCACTTCCTGCGGCGTCCTGGTGAACGCGATCGCGTCGGGCGTCGAAGGAACGAAATTGGCCTTGCCATTCACCTGGATGCCCTGGTCCTTGTCTTCCGGCCCGTCGATCTTGTCTCGTGCATCGGAGACGGCGTTGGCGGCCTTCCAGGCTTTCTCTCCCTTCCGGTATAGAGTGGAGCGCGCCATTCCCATGTGATAGGCCTCGACCGCCAATATGCCGGCGGCGGCTGCGAGGAAGTCCTTGTCCTTCAGAACCGTCGCAGCACCGGCATAGGCGGTGACGCCGACATCCTCGAACAGCATGCCGCCGAGAACGAAGTTCGTTTCGTTGCCGAAGGGATCGAAGTCCCGCCCGAGGCCCGCTGCCTCCGCGACCGCCTTGAACCCCGCATCGAAATCGATGGCCGGCCTGTCGACTGCGTTCTTTGCAAGCGTCTTGCGGTAGAACCGGACATGCGCGAGTTCGTTTTCAGCAACCTCCTGCATGAATTCGCCGATGGCGGGTGTCTCGAAGGACACTTTCTTTCCGCCGACGACATCGCCGGGTTTGGAACCGGCATCGGCGGCGTCGATGCCTTTTCCGGTGGTGCCGCGAAGATAATATTCGGCCTCCATGTATTCCAGGTTGAGCGCAAAGCGGAAAATGTCCTCGTCCTGCACTTCCTCCTTGGCATAGGCGCGAGAAACCGGCGCCAGGCCCGTCGTGGCGGCGAGGCTGGCTCCCAGCCCAAATTGCAATGCGCGGCGACGGGAAAGGTGGAGTGAAGGGATGGCACGTATCATGGCTTCCTCCCAAAAGTCCGCCGGGACCACCGTTGGCACCTTATCGCGGGCAACGCGCCCAACTCCGCCATAGGCGAAATGTTCCTGTAAAGGTCGGACTTTGCAGGGGTCGTGCTCCGGATCAATGGCTTTTTGGGCGCGTAACGTCGGAGCTGGCATCGACTATTTGTGACCAAGCCTCGAGTCTAGACATTGAGGTGACACATTATGAGCCGGATAAGCTACGCCCGCGTCGGAACTGGGAGAAACGTCCGCTATCGAACGACCACTTTTCATTCGCGCGGTGAAGCTGCGGAACATCAAAAAGCTGCTCAAGCTCGATCGCAGAAAAGCGCTGCACTTGGTTTGGACCGAACGAGATTGCCGGGTGTGATGCCAGATAAAGCGGGCAGAGGTGCAGTCGCCTCGACGCTGTACTTTTCGTCGCGTTATCAAGCCGGTCCGCGATCCCGGTTGCACTCGCCGCCAAACCGGAACCCTGGCCACGGACGAGACAGGCAAGCCTAGCTGGCGGGCCGCCAAGGCAAGCGAAAACCGCCAAATAGAGCCGGATCTAATGTGGGTATCGAGTTTGACCCAGCTTCACAAAACCCAGAAAGGCCGGCGTATTCTGCAGATGATTGACCTCAGTCGCCGGCCCCCGATCCAGCTGTTCCAGTTCGTGAAGAATATCGACAGGAGGACCAACCGTGACGTTCATGATGACCGCCGTTCCGGCCGAGCTCGATAGAGGATGATCCGTCCCGTCGGCAGAACCTGGGTGAGGAAATCAAAATCGCGGACGTTGCCGGTCAGCACGCTCGCACCCAACTGACGCGCCTGCAGGAACACGAGGGCGTCATTTAGGAAGCGCCGCTCGTGCCCCTCCCTCTTGGGCAGATTGCTCAGCCGGAAGAGCAAGCCAGCCAAGACCCCGGCCTGTCCCCAGATCGCATCGTCCGGTGCATGAAGTCGGTAGTCCGGAATGTCCTCTACCGTGGCTTCAATCGTCTCGAGGACAGCTTTTGTGGATGCATGCTTAGGGTCCAGCCGACCAAAGGCTTGGGTCAGCTCAGACAGGCAGGCAGCGGAATGGTGGCATCGGCGATAGGTAAGCAGCGTATCGACTTCAACCGGCGATCGTCCCTGCAGGACATCCAGATAGACGCTCGTATCCAGAAACAGCGGTCCCCCGATCGCAGGTTCGTCAGCAACCCATGGGAGATCGTCGTCGGCCCTGCGCTTCAGCGTTCCGTCGTGCTTTTGGGGCTTTAGCGATCGGAGCGTTTCGGAAAGATCAAACCCCAAGATCTATGTCCGCCGGGATACTGCCCTTACGTCCGACCAGGCGGGCGCCAAAGTCATCTTCGAGGGCCAGGCGCGACAGCGCCAGTTCCAACAGCTCCGTGTCCGAGGTGACATGGGCGCGCTTCTTGGCCGCCTCGATCAACTCCGCGGGCACCCGCGCCGAAAGACGGGTATTCTTCGCGGCGCCGAGGAGGCCGGCGGCTTTCGCTTGCTCCAGTACAAGTTTATTGCGGGTCGATGCGACCGTTGCTTCGCTTTCTGCAGCCGTCCGTGTCTGCGCAGCCATGAGAACCTCCTGTGTTGAACAGAATATAGATTGCGTTGAACGCATAGGCAAGGCTTAGTAGCCGCTGGCCGTCGGGACCATCGCTCCGGCATGATCAAACGGACATCTGATGCTTTCGCACTTATCGCGCGCGGTCAGTATTCGGGGCTTGCGACCCAACCCGTGAAGGGCGGAGAAGTCCTCATCGCATTGCAGCGCGACGGGCAGTCCAAGGTCGCCGACGCGCTCTCAAAGGGTGCGCGTTTTCAGCTCTAGCTGGCCCTGCGGCTTGCCGGATATTACGAGTTCGCCCAGTTTCGACCCCTCTGTGCCATTCATTGCCGACGAGATCATGACCTTCGACCATTTCCGGTCCGAGGAGGTTTTCAGGTTGTTTGGTCAGATGGCAAGCGCTGGCCAGGTGATTTATCTGACGCATCACCAGCACCTGTGCGAGATCGCCAAGACTGTTGTTCCCGGCGTTACAATTCACGAGCTCACGTAGTTGGCTGCTGCGGCGTGGGATGAGTTGAGGCTGCAAACTGAAGTAAACGGCCGGGCCGTCAGAAACACACCGCGAAAGGACGGCGAGTGCCCGGCGTCGGGGAACGCATTCCCATCCTCCGCCGGCAAGTCGAAAGCTCCAAGCTGGGCAGCCCGTGCGAAGCCTGGACGGCTCCGGCGCCGAAAAGCCGTTCAAAATGAGCGATGCCCCGCTGGCGCGGATTTGAAATCATTTCAGCTCTCCTCCTGGAGTTCCTTTTCCTGACGAAAATGGTTTGCAATGAAGAGGGCTTTGGCGCTCGCCGGCTCAAACGAGGAACGCGCCTGGCTGATGTCGGTAGGCCTCGTGCGTTCCGGGTGGACCAATCGGAAGCCGACAGCGAGACGGTCCCAGAGATTGGTGGTGCCGGTGAGAAAGGTCAGCTGGGCGAGCTCTTCGTCACTAAAGGGCCGCTGTCCAGGCGAGGGCGGCGTTCGCGCTCGCTGTACAGCGAATCTGCCCTGCGCCAGCCATCGAGCAGATAGAGCCCGCTCTTCCGTCTCGCCGAGCGCGCGAGCGTCCTTGTGTGCATATGAATGCAGTAGGCGCAGCCATTGATCTGGGATGCGTGCATCCTTACGAGCGCGATCAGACTCGGTTCGAGGCAACAGTTGCGGATCGCGTGTTCAAGCGCCCAAAGCGCATTCATAGCGTCAGAAGCTGCCTGTTTCGTTTTCTTGGGTTCAACTCGCATTGTCCTTGTCCCTTCCGGGTTGACGTTCCGCCGTCGCACCGGAAAGACGGCGTTCTTCGTTGCGCAAAATCTGCAGACCCCTCCAGTGCCATGGCGCGCTATGTCGAGCGGCACCGGCGCTTTTCTGATCGCCTCTGACCGGTTTTCCCGGAACAGGACCGCCAAATGGTGGACGTCCCGCGCCATTGCAGCCTGGTTGGCTTTGGCGGTCAGCCAGGTTCTTGAGCAATCCGCGCGGCGGCGGCTGATGCGCCGGAAGGCAGACGATGCTCGCCAGGCGCAACAAAAATTCTTTATCTAATCGCCGCAATCATGACGCATAAGCTCCAATTGCAGCCGGCGGAAATACCAGAAATCACAGTCAGTATTGAGGCGTGCCGAACCCATATTGCCCACTTGCTGCAAGACCTGCGACACGCGGGTCCGTCCAAAAAATCATGGCTCTACCGGCAACCGGTTCGATCGCTTGATCTGGGCAAGCGCGAAGCTGGACTCGATCGAGGAGACGCCATCGAGCCGCGTCAGCTTTTCCTTCAGGAAGCGCTCATAGGCGTGCAGGTCGCGCACCACCACACGCAGCAAATAATCGCGCTGGCCAGTCATCAGATAGCAATCGACCACCTCCGGCCAGCGCGCGATTGCCGCGTTGAACCGGTTCAGCTCGCTCTCGCGCTGGCGCTCAAGCTTGATCGAGGCAAACACCGAGATCGGCAGATCGACCATATCCTGGTCGATCAGTGCGGCATAGCCGGTGATCACCCCCATATCCTCCATCAGGCGGACCCGGCGGGCGCAGGGCGAGGCCGAAAGGCCGACCCGCTCGGCAAGCTGCTGCGCCGTCATCCTGCCATCGACCTGCAGCGCGGCAATGATCTTTCGGTCGATATTGTCCAGTCGACCTTTTGGCATCGAACGGTACTCCATTGGCTGATATTGGCACAACCAGCTAACGCGGCTGCCAATCTCATGCAAGTTTAGCGACAATTGGCTTTTGCTCAGCCCTAGGATTGAGACATCGCAACCGGGAGTCTTGCAGCATGGACAAACAAAAACTGGAGGCACTTTCGGCACTGGAGAAAAAGGTGCTCTGGCTGTCGACATGGATGATCCATAACGCCAATCACCTGCGGGAAAATACGGACGGCTTGAAGGTTGGCGGACACCAGGCATCCTCGGCGTCGCTGGTGACGATCATGACCGCGCTCTATTTCTCGGTGCTGAGGCCACACGACCGGGTCGCGGTGAAGCCGCATGCCTCGCCAGTGTTTCACGCCATCCAGTATCTTCTGGGCAATCAGACGAGGGAGAAGCTCGAAGGGTTTCGCGCCTTCGGTGGCGCGCAAAGCTATCCGTCGCGGACCAAGGATGTCGACGACGTCGATTTCTCCACCGGCTCAGTTGGCCTCGGCGTCGCGCAGACACTGTTTGCCTCGCTTGTGCAGGATTATCTCGGCGCCCGCGACGAAAGCATGCCCGAGGGCCGCATGGTGGCGCTGATCGGCGATGCCGAGATGGACGAAGGCAACATCTTCGAGGCGCTGCTCGAAGGGTGGAAACACGGCCTGCGCAACTGCTGGTGGATCGTCGACTACAACCGACAGAGCCTCGATGCCGTGGTTCGCGAAGGCCTTTGGGAACGCTTCGAAAACATTTTCCGGAATTTCGGCTGGAACGTCGTGATCCTGAAATATGGCTCGCTGCTCGAAGCCTCCTTCACCGAACCCGGCGGCGAGGCGCTAAAGGCCTGGATCGAGGCCTGCCCGAACCAGCTCTATGCGGCGCTGACGTTTCAAGGCGGCGGCGCCTGGCGCAAGCGCCTGGTCGCCGACATCGGAGACAAGCCGGGCCTGGCATCGCTTCTCGACCGGCGCTCCGATGCCGAGCTCGCCGCGCTGATGACCAATCTCGGCGGCCACGACCTGCCATGCCTGATCGAGGCCTTCGGGACGGCACGCGGCAACGATCGACCGACATGCTTCATTGCATATACGATCAAGGGCTTCGGCCTGCCGCTCGCCGGCCACAAGGACAACCACGCCGGCTTGATGACCAGGGATCAGATGGCGGTCCTTCGTGCCTCGATGTCGGTCGGCGACGGGCGGGAGTGGGACGCCTTCGAGGGATTGGCTGTTGGAGATCTGGAGCTGCAACGGTTCCTCGACGCCGTTCCGTTCGCGGCAAAGGGCCAGCGGCGCCGGCACGCCCAGCGCATCGTGGTCCCCGGTCGTCTCGTTGCGGAAGCCAAAGGCAGCGTCTCCACGCAGGTCGGCTTCGGCAGAATTCTGGACGAGATTGCGCGTGCTGGCGGGCCGCTCGCCGACGCGATCGTCACGGCATCGCCCGATGTCACGGTCTCGACCAATCTCGGTCCCTGGGTCAACCGGCGCGGCCTGTTCGCGCGTCAGTCACTTGCGGACACTTTCCGCAGCGAACGCATCGCCTCGGCGCAGAAATGGGAATTCGGCCCCTCCGGCCAGCACATCGAACTGGGTATCGCCGAGAACAATCTGTTCATCCTGCTGTCGGCACTTGGGCTGTCGCATTCGATTTTCGGCAAACGGCTGCTGCCGATCGGCACGCTCTACGATCCGTTCGTCCAGCGCGGTCTCGATGCGCTCAATTACGCCTGCTATCAGGATGCGCGCTTCCTGCTGGTCGCGACGCCATCCGGGGTCACATTGGCGCCGGAAGGTGGGGCGCATCAGTCGATCGCCACACCGTTGATCGGCATAGCGCAAGACGGGCTTGCGGCTTACGAGCCGGCCTTCGTCGACGAGTTGGGCGTCATCATGCGCTTTGCGCTGGATTATATGCAGCGCGACGGCGACGCCGTGCAGTCGGAGCGCACCTGGCTGCGCGACGAGACCGGCGGCTCGGTCTATCTGCGGCTCTCGACGCGCCCGGTCGAGCAGATCATTCGTCCCATGATGCCACAGCTCGAGCAGGACATCATCGACGGGGGCTACTGGCTGCGGGCTCCGGGTCCCAATGCCGAAGTGATTGTTGCCTATACCGGCGCGGTTGCGCCGGAGGCCATCGAAGCTATCGGCATGATGGCAGAGGACCGTCGCGACGTCGGTCTTTTGGCCGTGACTTCGGCCGATCGCTTGAACGCAGGCTGGACAGCGGCAAGTCGCGCGCGCGAACGCGGCCTCGTTCACGCCAGGAGTCATATCGAAAGGCTGTTTGCCGATCTCCCTGCGCATTGCACCATCATCTCCGTCACCGACGGTCATCCGGCGGTACTCGGCTGGCTGGGTTCGGTGTACGGCCATCGCACGCGCAGTCTCGGCGTCGAGCATTTTGGCCAGTCAGGGACTATCGGCGACCTTTACCGCCACTTCGGCATCGACGCCAATTCCATAGCCACAGCCGCCGACCGGATTGCTGGTGGGCGCCCCATCCGCCATCTGCGCGCGCTGGATTGATGCTGACGACATTCTGTGGCCGAGGCCTGATCGTGGATCTGAAATCATGCCACTCGCTGCTCGGGTAACGCAATATCTGAACGGCGCGCCTCTGTCGGACCGGGCTAGTGCTGAAGCCCGGTGATCATGGCGACGATCTCGTTCTTGTCGGTCTCGCTGGTCTTGCGCACGCCGATCTGTTTGCCACGTCGCAGAACACAGATCCGATCTGAGAGCCTGAACACCTGGTCGAGGCTGTGGCTGATGATCAGCACGCCGATATTGCGCTGCTTCAGCGACAGAACAATCGTCTCGACCTTGGCGGTCTCGGCAACGCCGAGCGCGGCGGTTGGCTCGTCGAGCAGGATCAGCTTGCTTGCCCAGTGCGTGGCGCGCGCGATCGCCACGCCCTGGCGCTGGCCGCCCGAAAGATCGCGGATGGTGGCGTGAGCCGATGGGATGCGAACGTCGAGATCCTTCACCAGCTTTTCGGTGTCGTCGATCATCCGGCGTCGGTCGAGCAGGCCGAAGCGGTTCACCGGCTCGCGGCCAAGAAACATATTCATGTAGACGGTCTGCTGATCGGCGAGCGCCAAGTCCTGATAGACCACCTCAATTCCGTGGGCGCGCGCCATGGTGGCGCTCGACATTGCCACCGCCTGCCCCTCGATGATGATCGTCCCGGATGTCGGAGCATGCACCCCCGTCACGATCTTGACCAGCGTCGACTTGCCGGCACCGTTATCGCCGACCAACGCCACTATCTCGCCGGGATAGAGCTCGAGCGAGAAATTTTCGATTGCCGTGAGGCCGCCGAAATTCTTGCGGATGTCGCGCAGCTGCAAAACAGGGGGCGTGCCGGTCGTGGTCGCGTTCATCACTTGCTCCTAGACAGGCCAGGCAGCGGTTTCGCCAAAACCGTTTTCGATCGTTTCGACTTGGGGCGCCCCCTTTGAGACACCGGAGATGCCGACCACGTAGGCGCGGGTCACGAACGCCTGGCCGCGAAAGCCGAACACCGCCGTGTCGCCGGAGCGTGGCGCATTGGCGCCGCTAGCGTCAATCATTGCGTAATAGTCGATTGCCGCAGGCGGCGGCACCTCGACGCTTCTGAGCGCGGCGGCGGCCGTGGTGGGTTCTGCGGACACGATTGCCTTCACCTCATAGTCCGGAAAGATCGGATCGATATAGAAGCCGCCACCCAGGCAGTAGGCTTTGCCGCCAGACAAATGCGAGATCTCGGTCAAATACAAAACGGCAGGGAGCTCCGGCAGATCTTCCATGACGTGCAGCGCAGTGGTGCCGGCCAAGCCATTGCCCGGTTCACATTGCGTGGCGCCGGCTTCGGCCAGCGCGCCAAGCAGGACACTCGACGTTGTGCCGGGCGCGTTCACCTCTATGTCGCTGCGACCGGACTTGGCGAGCGCTTCGGCAGCTCTGCCCAGTGTCGCCAGATTGTGTGTCGGCAGGACCGTTCGCGTGGTCTGGTCGAACAACAGCGCCGGGAAGGTGGTGATGCCAGCGAACCGTCCGCCGTCGAGACCATCCAGTTTTTCGGCGACCGCGGCGATATCAGCCGCCTCAAAACCACCTTCGTGGCCGCGGTAGAAAACGTCACCATCGGCGCGGATGCGGGCAAGCAGGTTTTGCGTGTACCCGGCGAGCCTTGCGCCGGCAGCGGCTTCTTCAGCCTTGGTGTCGTTGAAGACGGTCCAATAGTCCGGCCTGAACGTTTTGGCCGCCGCATTGGCCTCGTGCCTTGCGATCTGCTGCAGGTGGCCAAGATGACCGAGCCTCAGGCCTGCTCTGTGCGTTGCCCGCGCGCAGGCCATGTCGACGGCGACGGCCTGATCGATGCCACCACGCTTGAGCGCATGGCAGAACGAACTGGCGCGGCCGACCTGCTTGGTCATGGCGAAAATCTTCAGGCCGAACCGGTCGGCCTCGCGCTTCAGGACCCGGGCATTGCTTTCGACGGCATCGAGGTCGAGCACATAGGAATTAGCCGGCAGCTTTCCTTCCTGGTGCAGGCGCATGGCGCTTTCTATAAAGCTCGGATTGCGGCGCCGCAGAACATCGAGGAACATGACAAAACTCCTTCAACGGGACTTTTCGCGCAGCGATACGGCGACGGCCGCAAGAATGATCAAGCCGCGCACGATCATCTGGTCGGAGACGGACAGGCCCATCAGGATGAGGCCGTTGTTCAGCATGCCCATCATCAGCGAGCCCACCAGCGCACCGACAATCGATCCCTTGCCGCCGTTAAGCAGGGTTCCGCCGACAATGACGGCCGCTATCACCGTCATAAGGTCGGTTTCGCCGAGCGTGTATTTCGCAGCCTGCAGCCGGCCCGCATAGAGCAGCCCGGCAAGGCCGGCGAGCCCGCCGCTTGTGGTCAGAACGGCAAGCCTTATCTGCGCCACGCTGATGCCGGAAACACTGGCGGCACGGCTGTTGTCGCCGGTGGCCAGCACATGGGCGCCGAAGCGCGTCTCGCGAAAGATGAGATGCGCGATCGCAACGGCAATTACCGTCCACCAGATCAAAGACGGAACACCCAGCAAAGAACCCGAGCCGAAGAAACCGGTGAAGGCGTCGTTGGTGACCGGGATCGACCGCAAATCGGTCATCGAGCGAGATACGCCGGCAAACAGCCCGAGCGTCGCCAGCGTTACCAGGAATGAAGGCAACTTGACGTAAGCCACGAGGGCGCCGTTGAGAAGGCCGATCAGCAGGCCGGCGCCGAGGCCGGCCAGCACCCCAGCCACCAAGCCGTAGGCGTTTATCGCCACCGCGGCGGCAAGGGCTGCCACGGCAACGATCGAACCTATCGAAAGATCAATCTCGCCAGCCGACATGACAAAGACAAGGCCGATCGCCATGATCGTCACGGGTGCCGTCTGCAGCACGATGTTCGACAGGTTGCGGACCGTCAGAAAACCGCTGTCCTTCAGTACGATCGCGAAGAACAGAAAGATCGCCAGAAATCCGAGATAGACGACATATTGCTGCAGGTTGAAGCGGCTGACCAAGCTCGCTGCCCGGCCGGGGCTGGTGTTGACACTCGACATTCTCACTTCCTCCGGCGGGGCGCCATTGTCCGCCGCTATTTCATGGCGGCCGCGATGGTCGCGGGCACGTCCTTGTTGAGGGACCGCTTCCACCCGTCCTTGACAGTGTCCTTGGTGACGGCGAGGGAATCGACCACGATGAACGGCGCGGCTTTCTTGCCGATCAACGAGGCGGCCGTGGCGCGCGCCAGCGTCACGCCGATGTCGTAGGCTTCGTCTGCGATGAGTGCCGCAACGTTGCCGCCTTTCACCATGTCCAGTGCCGCCGGTTCGTTCAGGTCGAGCGTGACGATCTTGGTGTGGCTGTTGCCGGCCGCCCGCAAAGTGGACAGCACGCTAAGCGCCGGCTCAGCCCAGGTGACATAGATACCGTCGAGGTCCGGGTGCTGTGTGATCATCGCCTGCGCGATTTCCTCGCTGCGCGCGGGGTCGGCCATTCCGGCCTCGGCCACGATCTTCATGTCGGGATAGTCCTGCTCGATCGTGTGCTTGAATGCTCCGTCACGCTGGTTGGTGACGTAGAAATCGGCATCGTGAAAGATGTAGCCGACCTTGCCCTGCTTGCCGAGCGCGTCGGCCATTGCGATCCCGGCCTTGTTGCCCATCTGGAAAAGGTCGTCCGAAACGATGGTCACATAATCCTTGTCGTGAACGTAGCCTGCCGGCGAATTGTCGACGAATCCCAATTTCACGCCGGCCTGGCGCGCAGGATCATAGACGGTGGCCGCACTTGCGGGATCGACCGGTAGGGACAGTATAATAGAGGGCCTTTTGGCGAGTACTGTCTCGACGTCGGATTTCTGACGGGCCGCATCAAAGCCGGCGTCGGTCTGAGCGACGACCGTGATGCCGAGCCGCTTCAACTCGTCCTGGGCGCCGCTGTTCACCGCGTTGGTGTATTCGCTCATCTCATGCCAGACCAGCGCGGCGGTGTATTTGCCGTCCTTGATCTGCTGCTCCTCAGCTGGTGTGAGCACGACGCTCTTTGCCGGCGTCGGCTTTTCCCCGTTCGGTCCCGTGGTGGTGCCCTCGGCTGCGAAGGCGTTGGCAGCGACGAGTGCTACCAGTGCCGACAACATTCCAATTGCTATGCGCATGTCGGTTCCCCTTGTTTTTATGATGTCGGCGGCCCTGATTGGCCGCCGGGCATTGCCCTGTCATTTGGCCGCGTCGAGCACCGATTGCGGCGCGTCGCGGTTCAACGAATCGTTCCAGCCCTGCGCAACGTTCTGCTTGGTCACGGTAAGCGCCGGGGCAACGACGAAGGCCGGGGTCTCCTGGCCGAGCAGCGCCTTGACGCCGACAGCGGCCATGGCGCGGCCGAGCTCATAGGCCTTGTCGGCCACCAGTGCGGTCACATTGCCGCCCTTGACCATATCGAGCGCCACCGGTTCGGCGAGGTCGAGCGTGACAATCTTGGTCTTGGTGTTTCCGCTTGCCCGCAAGGCCGACAGCACGCCGTCGGCCGGTTCGGCCCAGGTGACGTAGATGCCGTCAAGATCGGGATGCTGCACGAGCATCGCGCTGGCCAGCTCTTCTGCCCGCGCCGGATCGGAGATCCCCTGCTCGGCGACGATCTTGATGCCGGGATAATCCTTCTCGATCGTTGTCTTGAAAGCCTGGTCGCGCTGGTTCGTCACATAGTAACTGGCGTCGTGGAAGATGTAGCCGACCTTGCCCTTGCCATCGAGCGCCTTGGCCAGTGCATCGGCCGCCTGCTTGCCCATCTGGAACAGGTCGTCAGTGACGATGGCTGCATAGTCGGTTCCGTGCTTGTAGCCTTTCGGCAGATTGGAAAGGAATACCAGCTTGGTGCCGTCGGTGAGCGCCTGACGGAACGCCTCGGCCGAAGTGACCGGATCGAGGGGCAGTGACAGGATGACGTTTGGCTTCGCCGCGAGCGCGGTTTCGATGTCGCTGCGCTGGCGCGCGGCGTCAAAGCCCGCGTCGGTGGTGGCGACGATTTGAATGCCGGCACGGGCAAATTCATCCTTGGCACCGGACGTGACCGCATTGGTGAAGTCGGAGGAGGTGTGCCACAGCAGCGCGGCCTTGTAGCCCTTCTCCTTTACTGCGGCCAGGTCTGCATCCGACAATCTAACCTCGGCGCTGGGTGTCGCCGTCTCGCCGCTCGGTCCCACTGTCTGTGCGCCGGCTCCACCGGCCATGAGCATCAGGCTACCTGCAAGTGCTGTAGCAACAAGTCTGTCTATCAGCATGATAGTTCTCCCATTTTCGCTCTCAGTTGTCCTTCATTCCGTAACGCCGCAATACTCCACCATGAACCGGGCGAAGCCGACGACGCCGGCCAGATATTCCTCGACATCGACGTGTTCGTTGAAGGTGTGGCAGTTGCGAATGTCGCCTGGCGCGCAGTACACGGCGGG
The DNA here is from genome assembly GCF_040317865.1 of Mesorhizobium sp. M1365. Taxonomy (NCBI): domain Bacteria; kingdom Pseudomonadati; phylum Pseudomonadota; class Alphaproteobacteria; order Hyphomicrobiales; family Phyllobacteriaceae; genus Mesorhizobium; species Mesorhizobium sp. M1365. The sequence continues at coordinate 27,476 of NZ_JAMYLG010000026.1, read as the reverse complement.
GATGCCGAGCCGGTTGGTGAAAAATGATGACTCTGACCAGAATGGCGCGCCTTCGATGGCGCCGCGACCAGCCATCGATCGGGCCATGGCGGCAGCAAGAGCGCCGACCTCCGGCCTGTCAGGTGCAATCTCGGCGGCGTTACCCCCGAGCGGATGATCGCGACCGGCCGGATAGGCGAACGCCAACATGATTTCGGGATCGGTGACGGCGCCGCGCACCACTGCCTCGATTTCGGCGGCGGCCTCGTCCAGCGACTCGCCCGGCAACAGCTTGCGGATCAGCGACAACGTGCAGCGTTCGGGCACCGCGATGTAGCCGCCGCCCGCAAGCCCGGTGATCAGCAGGAAGCCACGCCCGATCAGCGGGTGCTCGGCTCTTGTTGCAACATCTTCCGAATGCTTCCACAGCGCGCTCATGACGGCGTGGCTTGCACGCAAGGCATCCTTGCCGAGTTCGGGTACGCCGAAATAGGCTGATCGTCCGGTGATGGTGATGTCGGTAATGAAGAAGCCAATTTGGGCCGGATAAACCGAAAGGCGGGTAGGCTCCACATAGACGACGAAATCGGGCGCCACGACTTCGCCTTTCTCGATGCGGCCGACGAAGTCCTTGATGCCGGCGGAGACGCCGGTTCCAGGCTGGCCGCTCTCCTCGTCGCCGACGAAGGCAAAGGCAACGTCGCCGGCCAGTTGGATGTCGGCGGTGTCGAGCAGAGAGAGTGCCGACAGCGCGGAGCAGATGCCGGCCTTGAGGTCGCCGGCGCCGCGGCCCCAGATCTGCCCGTCGATCATTGGCGCGGCAAACGGATCCTGCCTGGCGGTGCCAGCCCAGTGCTCGCGCCAGCCCTCGACATGGACCGTATCGGTGTGGCCGATGAAGAGCAGCCGCTTGCCGGCGCCGGCACCTTTGCGCTCACCCCAGACGTTGGGCCGGCCGGGCGCGAATTCCGCACGCCGAATTTCGCTCAAGCCAAGCACGCGCATGCGGTCTTCAAGGAAGGCGACAAAATTTTCTTCGTGACCGGTTATGCTTTCGCGGCCGATTGCCCCCTGCAGAAGCTCAACCGCTGCGTCCCAATCGAGGGCGGCGCGCAAGCGGGTGGTGATGTCCTTTGAGGCGGTCATAGCGTGGCCTCGCGCAGCACGGCCGAACTGGCTGGGGGAAGCGAAATGCGTCCGTCGGGCGCGTCGACGCCGAACAGTGTGTTGTGCAACTGGCCGAGCCCGATCGCGGCAGCGCCGATGAGCGCTGCCCGCGACCCGAGTTCGCTGGCCTCAACGGCGATAGGGTAGGGGAAGCAGCGCGGCAGCAGGTCCCTAACGCGCAACAGGATTTCCGGCCGCAGCCCGATCGAGCCGCCTAGGACGACCTTTTGCGGATTGGCAATTGCCGCTATGGCCACAATGCCTTGTGCGAGGTAGCGCGCGGTTTCGTCAAGTACCGTCGCGGCATGCCTGTCTCCAGCGGATGCACAGTGGAAAATCGTCGGCACGTTGACGATGTTGCCCGTCAGCGTTGCGTAGCGTTCAACCATGGCGCTGGTTGCGACCACGCGCTCGAAAGCGCCGGCGCGCAACGATGTCGGCGCGAATGGATCGGCGCCAATCGGCAAAAAGCCCATCTCGCCGGCTGCATTGCTGGCGCCCCGCACCAGATTGCCTCCAACCATGAGGCCGCTGCCGATACCGGTACCCAGCGCAATGAAGGCGAGGTTGTCGATACCCCGGCCGCACCCCTGCCAGTTTTCGCCGAGCACCGCCAGATTGACATCGTTCTCGATCACCACATGAAATCCGAATGCGTGCTCGAAAGCGCCAACGACATTCATCGTGCCAAAGCCGGCAATATTCGGGGCAAGCAGGACGCGGCCCGTCTTCTTGTCGGGTGCACCGGGAACACCAATCACCGCCAGCCTTATCTTTGTGCGCGAGATTCGGTGCCTCTCGGCCGCCTGAAGCGCTAGATCCACGATCTGGTCGACGATGAACTGTCCGCCCCGAGGATCGGTCGGCGCCGTTTCCTCCGCGAATATCTGGCAGGCAAGATCGGTGAGCGCGACCCGGACTTTGGCGCCGCCGAGGTCGACGGCCGCGATGTAGGCCGCGTCAAATACGAGTTCGTAAGTGACAGCCGTGCGTCCGACATGTCCGCTCGTGCGCCCTGTCTCCTGCACCCAGCCTTCCTGCTCGAGTGTCCTGACGATCTCGGAGATTGTCTGCTTGGACAAGCCGGTCTGCTTTGCGATCGAAGCGCGCGAGATCGGCCCACCTTGCACGATCGCCTCCATGACGGAGCGCTGCGAGAACTGACGAGAAATGCGGGGCAGGTCGTTCAACAGCAGCTCCGATTAATTCGTTCTATGACCGAACTTAATAATCATTTTCGACGGCCGTCAACTGGCCGCTCAAAAAGGGGGTTTGTACACCGGGGAAAAACAGCAGCGCTGGCGATCTAACGTCCCGCTGAAAAGCAGGTCTGTGGGTGCGTTGGTCTTGGTTTTGTATGTGCTCTCGCTACTACGATTGGCAGGGTACACGGTCGCTCGTTCGTATTTTCTATGACGCCCCGCCCCTAATGCGCCATCTCTATTTCGAATTTGATCCTAGCGTGTAGCAAAACCTGGCCCGTCTCGGTGCGAACGATCATCGTAAAGTCGCGGCTAGATCCGTCCGCCTTGTCTTTTACTATCGCCGCCAGAGCCTTTGCTGCCTCGAGCCTGGCGGATTCGACGTCCGGCAGATCGGTACCTTGATCGTCGGGGTACAGTTCGTTCGCATCTGCGAAGTCGAAAAAATATCGCGGCATTGCCGATAACGCCGATTTCAGTTGGTCGGTTTCGGTCGGAAATGTCCTCGTCTATGTGAGACGCCCCCGCCGCGACGCCTCATTCGCATCGAGTAAAGACTTGGCGGCTTGGGTCAGGCGAGTGCGATTATTTGCCGTAGGCCTTGATCGCTTGCTCACCTGGCTCGGCGAAGCGCCGTTTCCCGCGCGAAATATTCGACCTCGTAGCTACTCATCCGCCGACACGGTTGCGGTCACTGAAGTCTCGCTTGCTGTTGTCGTCGCCCATTTTGTGCCTCCAAAGGCTTGGCTCATTTGCAACGCGATGCTGAACGTTTTGTTGCTAGCGACGTGCGGAATCATCTTTGTTAGTTCTGGCTAATATAATCAGGTCGCCTAGAATCGAAGAAGTGCGTAAATTGTAAGTGCCGGCTCCGGCCCGCTCGGTTCATTCCGCCGATGGAACGCAAGCTCGTCGCCAAGCCGCCCGAAGGACGACGGGTGGTCTCACGAGGTCAAGTTCGACGGCTATCGCTCCAGATTGTTATAGACGCCGGCGGCGTTCGCATCTCCACCCGCCGCGACGTCGACTGGACGTCGAAATACCGCGACGTCGCCCGTAGTGCCAAAAAACGGTAGACGTCGAGAACGCCATCATCGTCGGCGAAATCATGGTGCTCAATGACAAGGGCCTATCGGGTGCAAGATCAGCGAGATCGACTGTCTCGTGCTCGAGCACGATACGCCAACAAACCGCCTCGACGATTTAGTGCGGGCCGGAGCCAGTCTCGCAAAGGCCCTTCAGCCTTTCTGATGCCGATTTGCGGCAATTCAGCCTGTCAGATTTGTAACACTGGAACCGTGAAGTCGCCGCGCAGAGGGCTAGGTCCATCCGCCATTTGCGACGAATTCTTGCGACGAACAGAGCGCACTATCATCACTGGCCAGGAACAGTGCCATCGCTGCAATATCTTCGGGCCGAATGCGCGCTCGAATGGACTGTATCGCGTCAATCTGGGCTTCTCCTTCCAGAGTCGGATGTGCGCGCCTCTGTTTCTCCGTCATCACCCATCCCGGAAGAAGCGTGTTGACCCGGATGTTGAAAGGACCAAGTTCTCGAGCCAGCCCCTTTGTCAGGCCGTGCACGCCAGCCTTGGCGGTCATGTATGTGGGGATGTTCGACGCTGTACGCGCGCTCAACGATCCAAAGTTGATGATCGACCCGCCTCCGAGACGCTTCATCTGCGGGATAATAGCCTGTGCAGCGAAGAACATCGGCCGCAGGTTGACTGCCATCCTGTTGTCGCGTCTGTCATTGGCGACATAGTTGATGAGAACTGAAATATCACCGAGGTCTCTCCTGATGCGCTCTATCGTCATCTGGAGCGCATTGATATTGCGGATGTCACATTCGATGAACACCGGGGGAAATACGTGCTCGCACAGGGACGTCACAAGCGCCTCAGCCAAAGATTTCTCGATATCCACGAAGGCTACCTTAGCTCCTTGCCAGGAAAATCCTTGGACCAGCGCTGCGCCAATACCAGAGCAGCCTCCGGTGACAAAGATGACCTTGCCCTTGAGCGAAGGGTAGCAGGCTGAGTTTCTTCGAGAATGTCTTCCCTGCATGAGAATCCGCGTCCACTTTGTGGATGATGGAGAAGCGAAAGGACATGCTTGCCCCAAGCATGGCCAGTCATTCACACCGTCACTGTCATGCCACCGTCCACGTAGAGCGTGTGCCCGTTGACGAATGAGGAGGCGTCGCTGGCGAAAAACACTGCAGCCCCGATGAGTTCTTCAACATTGCCCCATCGACCGGCCGGCGTGCGCCGTTCCAGCCACGTGGAGAACTCGGGGTCCCGACCAAGTGCTTCGTTGAGCGGCGTCTTGAAATAGCCAGGCGCGATGGCATTGATCTGCAAACCATGTTTTGCCCAATCCGCACACATGCCTCGAGTCAGATTTCTGACAGCCCCTTTTGTCGCCGTGTAGGGCGCGATACCCGGACGAGCCAATTCGCTCTGAACAGAGGCGATGTTGATGATCTTTCCGCGACCGCGGCCTATCATGCCTTTGGCGACGGCTTTGCTCACATAGAAAATGCTGGAGAGATTGGTTCGAACAAGATCGTCCCATTTCTCTTCCGGGAAATCCTCCAATGCTGATCGATGCTGGATGCCGGCATTGTTGATGAGAATGTCAATCGAACCGATCGAGGTCTCAATCCGCTCGACCCCGTGTCGCGCAGACAGGGCATCCGTGACGTCGAAGGCCGCCACCTCCACCGACAGACCGTCCTTGAGCAGGTCTGTGGCAGCGTCCTTCAACAACTGTTCACGACGACCGTTCAGGACAACCAGGGCACCACACTCCGCCAGGCCACGGGCAAGCGCCAGGCCAATGCCCTGGCCCGAGCCTGTAACCAGGGCAATCTTGCCGTTGAGGTCGAAAAGCCATCGCATCTGCATTTCGCTCTTCGATCAGGAAGCGTAAGACACTGGCGTCGCATGCCAGCCGTCCTTCCGCTTGTCCCAAAAAGCTGTTCTCAGCCGCGCGGAAATCGGACCCGGTCGGTCGTTCCCCAGGATCCTTTTTCCAAGACGGCTTACCGGCATAATGCCGCCAGCCGTAGTCGAGAAAAAGATTTCGTCGGCGGCTTCGAATTCGTCGCGGCAGAGATCCCGGACCTCACAGCGAATTCCAAACTCGTCGCACAGTTCCAGAACTGTTCTTCGAGTGATACCTTCCAGCGCACCGCGTTTAGGCGTGATGACCTTGCCATCTATGACGGCGAAGACATTGAAGCCCGGTCCTTCCGTGACGTTTCCATCACGATCCAGTAAAATGCAGGTTTCGGCGCCTTGATCGTGCGCCTCGAAATTCCCGCGCGTCAGGTCGCCCCAATGGAAATTCTTGATTGTCGGGTCGAGTGATTCCGGCGCAATTCGTTGGGGGGACGCGATCATTGCGTGCACGCCGCGTTCCTGCTGCTCGGGGGTGAATACCCACACCCAAGGCATGACATGGCAAATCAAATAACTGCGGCCGTTTATGGGATGAAGCGGCACGCCGCGCGGCGGGCGGGAGCGGACACAGTCCATCGCCACATAAGCCTCGCGCAACCCGGTACGCCGCACCAGTTCGGCGAGAATATTCTTGATCTCTTCGTCGCTTTCCTTCGGATTCATCCGCAATTTCGTCATCGAGGTGCGAAAGCGTTTGACATGATCGTCGAGCCGGAAGAATGCGCCGTAGTAGACGCCCGCGACATCGTAGGTAACGTCGGACCGGCGGTAGCCCCATTCGGTGATACCGAGCTTGGCATCCTTGAGAGGCATGAATTCACCATCAATGTAGGCCGCGCCAGCGGACCAATCGACGTCTGTCATCGTAGTTCTCCTTGACCTGAAAATCGTGCCCGTTGTCGGGCAGCCTGACAAGAAACACCCGGCGTATCGGCCGGGCTAAACGGCCACCGCCAGTTCGCTCCGGCTGGCGCGCAGGATGCGTGTTTGGACGATGTCCAATTGAAGATTGTCGTCTTCGGGAGATCCCTTGACGGCTACTCCGTAGATGTCTCGTGCGCGCTGCACGCTGATCCACCCTTCTGCAAGATCGTGCAGCACGCGCGCGGGATCGCGTTCCCGTGGAGAACCATATCCACCGCCGCCTGCGGAGTGAGAGACCATGTGCTCACCCGGCTGCAGAGTGACCCCGTAGCAGGGGGGAAGATCGACGACCGAACCATCGGCCTTGCGCATTGCCGCTCTGGACAGACCGCCGGGGCCACCGCCGCGAGCGCCTGCGGCAGGCGTGATGGTACCATCTGCGGTATAGAGGACCGTCAATGAGTTTCCGCCCCACGGGCCGTACTCACTGTAGACCGACGGCGCGCCGCGAAACGTGCCCGCTCCCTCGCTGTCGTCGAGAATATGGCGATCGTAGACGATGATTGGATGGTGGAGCTCATCGACTTCGACACTGTCGATATGGCACATGCCCGCGTTGCCGGCATGGATCATGGTCAGAAAGCCGTCGGTGACCGGCGTGCCGGCGCCACCGCTAATGCCGATGTGGACTTGATTGATGAAGGGCTCGTCATTGTTGTAGGGATCGCGCCCGGAGATGACACCCATTCCTGGTGGTTGGATTGGACCGGTCGCGGCTTGCCCAAAGCCAGCCGAAAGCTCGGCTATTGCGCGCTGTACCGGATTGGTGACATGGTCGGCGAGATTGGTGGTCGCCACCGAGCAAGAGGCCGGATGCCTCGGTATGCCGACGCAACAATTTTCGCGAACCCGAATGTCAATTCGTCGAAAGCTGCCCGCATTGGCGGTAACGCGGTGATCGAGGATGCCGTTGAAAATCCCGATCATCGCTGCGCTTTTGGCGGTTGCCTCAGTAAGATTGAGGCCACAGGGCTGGCAATCGGGATTATCGCGCAGATCGACAATGATCCTGGCCTCGTGCGTATCAACTTCAACGTCCACCTTGACGGGAATGCCCTCCGGGATACCGGGGAACGGGTCGTGAGCAGACACCAAAACGACATGTCCTGAAGACAATCTCCTGATTGCCTCAATCATCTTTTGTTCGGAATAGTCAAACCAGCGGTCGGCATAGCCTTCAAGCATATGCCAGCCGATCTCGCGGCCGAGGTTGAGCAGTTCGCGTTCGCCGATGCGGACGGATCCAAGGCTCGCAAGAAAATCGCCCCACCATTGGTCCGGAACCCGGATGCGGGCCTGACACATGCGCACGATGTCGTCGTTGGTCTTGTAGTCTTCCTGTATCTTCGTCGCAGAAAAAATCAGGGCACCCTCTTCATACAGATCCTTCACGTCCGCCAGATAGCTGGAAGGGCGGGAATTACCGCAGTCCGCCTGATGTGCTTTGGCCAGCACGAAGAAGCGCAGGATGCCTTCGTCGTCGATGACCGGGACGATCATGCAGTGGTCGGCCGCGTGGGAGTTTCCCTCGTATGGACTGTTGTGAAGGAAACAGTCGCCGCGCTTGAGCATCGGATGGTGTTTGAGGACCGCCCGGCACATCAAATCAGGGCCGATGAGCGTGTGGTTCGGCAGACTTTCCGCAGCCGCCAGAAGCTTGCAGTCAGCAGTCAGAACAACACATGAGAAATCATGGGCCGTGTTGAGGATACCGGAGCGGGCGGTTCGGAAAAGCGTGTTTTGCATCTTGCGTGCGATGGTCTCCATACGGCTGGAAATCATCGCCATCTGAACGCCGTCAGGCGCCTTTTTCAAAACTTGCTCAGACATGGGTAAGCGCCTCCTTAGAATGTCACACGCAGGCCACCGCTGGCCGTGCGTTCTGCGACTGTGCCCGGATCGACCACGACGGTGGTGAACGACGATTCGATGATGGCCGGGCCGGCAACCGGTTCGCCCGGCTGCATGGCTTCGTAGCGATGAACCGAGACGTCGCTCCAGCCGAGTTCGGTGAAGTAAACCGGCCGCTTTGCGCGACCACCGGCAAAATCACCCTCAGGAGGGAGCGTGCCGGTGGCCCGATCAGTCAGTCTGCATCTGACCTTGGCGCGCCAGGTCACGAATTCGACATTGGAATTGCGGTCGCTGATCTCGAAAATACGCTGGTGGGTGTCATGGAACGCATCCGTGACCTGCTTCAAATCGCCTTCGCTCTTCACCTGATCAAGCGGGAGAGGAACGTCGATTTCCCAGATCTGATGCGGATACCGCGCCTCTACGGAATACTCGATGTGGCAGTCGAGTGCCCCGGCGCCGGGCCCTTCCGCGAACTCAAGGCATCGCTTCCGTAGCTCTGCCAGAACCTCGTTGATCTTGTCAGCCGCAAATCTGTCGCTGGTTGTAAACTGCAGTTGCGCATAGTCCGACGAAAGCTCCGACATCAGGGCCCCGGCCGCGCTCATTACGGCACCTGCTTCGGGAATGAGGACACCAGCGCATTGAAGGCGCCTGGCAACTGCGACTGCATTAAGTCCTGCGGCGCCGCCGCCGCCGATCATGACGGCCGAGCGGGGATCAATGCCCTGATTGACCGTGATCTCCTCGATCGCTCCGACCATCTTTTCGGTTGAAAGCCTCAACACAGCGGCAGCGGCTTCCTCAACTTTGATGCCGAGCGGTTCGGCGACTTTCAATTGCAATTGCCGGGTCGCCCCCTCCCGGTCGAGGACCATGGCGCCGCCCAGGAAGAAGTCCGGATCGATATAACCCAGGATCAAGGCGCAGTCCGTGACGGTGGGCTCGGTTCCTCCGCGGCCGTAAGCGACGGGCCCCGGCGTCGAGCCCGCGCTCTGCGGACCGACCTGCAGAATTCCGCCATTGTCGACCCATGCGATCGAGCCGCCTCCGGCGCCGATACTCTTGATATCGACAGATGGAAAGCCGGTCATATGGCCACGTGTGCGCTGGCCAATCCATGTTTCGCGGCTCCAGGGGATGCGCCCGTCACGCACCAGGCTGACATCAAAGGTGGTCCCACCCGTGTCCGCGACAATCGCGATGGCATTGCCAAAATCGCGCTCTGCGTAGTAGCGGCCGGCGACGGGCGCCATCGCCGGTCCCGAATTGATCGAGTGGATCGGAGCCCGTGCAACTGCCGTCGCATCCATGATGCCGCCACTTGAGGTAATCATCAGTGTTCGACCGTTGAAACCGGCGTCTTGCAACCTGTTGGTCAAGCCATCGAGATACTTAAACATCAGCGGTTTCAGCGAGGCGTCAATGACGGTCGCGGAAGCTCGACGATACTCGCGCAGGGTTGGATTCAACTGATGCGAGAGCGTGTATGGAACATCCGGTAGATGCTCCTTAAGCAGTTCTGCGATACGCCGCTCATGAACCGGGTTGACAACCGACCACAGAAGGCAAACGCCAACGGCTTCGATTTTCAGCGCCTGCAGTTTTTTGATTGTCGCGATGAAGTCGGTTTCGTGTAGTCCCTCGACGATCTTGCCGCGAGCATCGACGCGTTCATCCACTTCGAACGTATACCGCCGAGGCACATAGGGTTCAGGGTAGGCGACCGTAAAGTTGAAAGGCTCAATGCGCCCGCCCTCGCGCATGACCAGGATGTCACGATGACCTTTGGTCGTGATGAAGGCTGTTTTCGCCGTCTTGCCGGTGATGATCGCGTTGATAGCCCGGGTGGTGCCGTGGACGAACATGGCGCCACGGCTCAGGAAATCTCCGAGTCTCATTCTGTAGTGCCTGGCAGCGAGATCCAAGGCATCGAGCACGCCGCGCACTGGGTCATCAGGCGTCGTCGATGCTTTGAACAGCCTTATCTCGTTGCCATCTTCAACGACAAGGTCGGTGAAAGTACCGCCGGTGTCGCACGCCATCCTGATATGATTTGCGCTTGGTTTGATCTGGGTGGCGTGGGTATTCATAAGGCAAGCCTCTTTCGTGCCAGCGCGGATGTATCCGGCCGGATATTCTGGGGTTGTTGGCAGAAGGGCGCTGTTTGGCGCTACTGTTCTAAGTGTCGTTTCCGGACATGCGTGGCGGCATCTTCCTGTGGCTTCGCACATGTGTCTCGAATGACGAGTTCGGGCAGAAAAATCGCGTCGGAGCCGGCGTTGGCCGGCTCCGCATTCGGTTTGAGAACACGCTCGACGGCAGCGCTGGCCATCGCCTCGATAGGCTGACGTATGGTCGTCAGTGCAGGAAATGACAGCTGGCTGATCCAGGCATCGTCCACGCCAATAATCGACATGTCCTTTGGAACGGCAATGCCGGCGGAACGGAAAGTCGCCAGCAGGCCCAACGCGATCATGTCGTTGAACGCGATAATGGCCGTGGGCCTGGGCGACAGCGCCGCCACATCGGAAGCGGCATCACGACCGACCTCGACCATCTGAGCGTCTGCGATATCAAGTGCGCTCTGGTGACGCTCGAGCACGACAGCCTGACTGTCGTCGAGTTCGTGATCCTTCATTGCTTTCTTGAAACCGGACAACCTCATCACCCGGCTGTGGGTGATGAGGGGATCGGTCACATAGGCTATCCGCCGATGACCGAGAGCAAACAGATGCTCCACAGCCATCCCGATTGCCGCCTCATGATCGAGATTGACCGTATCGAGCCGAGCAAGCTTCAAATCGAGCCTGTTGGCGTCCACGGCAACGATCGAAAGATCGCTCCACGCCGAGTAGTAACCGCGCCTGGTGTTCAGGGGTGCAATGGTGATGAGGTCGGCAACGCCGATGGCAGCCAGATTGTCCAAAAACTCTTTCTCGAGCTTCGGATCGCGCATGGTGTTGCACAGATGAACCCTGTAACCCGCCTTCACCGCAGCCTGTTCTATCGAGAACACCATTTGGCCATTGAACGGGTTGACAATGCTGGGCACGACCAGGGCGATTACCCGGGCCTTGCCAGTCTTTAGTTGGCGCGCTGCCTGGTTTGGTCGGAAGTCAAGCTCGGCAATTGCCGTCGCAATCCGCGTCCGGGTCTCCGTCCCGAGCCGATGGAATCGATTGTTCATGTAATTCGAGACGCTGCTCACCGATACGCTCGCCGCTTTCGCAACGTCCTGAATGGTGGCGCGGTCCGCAGCATCTGTGGGCGATCCACTCTTCGGCGGCATGACGTTCAAATCTCCCAAGGTCCCAGAGACCCTCATTCTACGACTCCCGAAGGAGAACGAAACCTCGATGGTCGCGAGTCCGGCCCCGCAGCTGTGCGATCGAGAAAGTCGGTAAAACGGTACACTAAAAATCGTCTGTGTCAATCGAGGGTCGATCTGAGGCTATCGGAGGTAATGCCGCTGGTATTATGGGGTTTGCAGGAATCACCTGACTCTGATGGGAGGCAAACTCCTCAAGTGGCAGTTGACAGATGAAAAAAATCTAGTGTATCGTTTTACCTACTGTAAGCAAGCCGAAGAGCTTCGCAGCAGGCTGAACGGCGCCGAACATGTTTGGCAAAGGGCAACGCGACGCCTGAAACTTGCACGATCGTTTTTTGCGATGCCGCCGCTAGTCCGACGGGTACCGGGGCGAAGTCGGCAATGACAAACTTTCAATCATCAAAAACCGACGGAGACGGAACATGAAAAAGATTTTGCTAGCTGCCGCTTGTCTAACGTTACTCGGTGTCCCTGCTCACGCCGAAACGATCGGCTTCAGCATGCAGCGGTTCGACGACAATTTTCTTGCGATTCTTCGCAGCGGCCTGGAGGCACACGCCAAAGACCTTGGGAATGTGACGTTGTTGATCGAGGATGCGCAGGGCGACATCGCCCGGCAGCAAAGCCAGATCGAAAACTTTATTGCCGCCAAGGTCGATGGGATGATCGTGATCCCGGTAGAGGCCGATGCCGGCGTCGCGATGTCCAAGACGGCCGACAAAGCCGGAATCCCTCTGGTCTTCGCCAACAATCAGCCTTCCAACGTCGATCAGTTGCCGGAGAAGCAGGCGTTCGTCGGCTCGGACCAGATCCAGGCAGGCAGCCTGGAGGCGCGCGAGGTCTGTCGTTTGCTGGATGGCAAGGGCAAGGCCGTGATTCTGATGGGTGAACTCGGAACGCTGGTTGCGCGTGGCCGCACCGAGGCGGTGCACGAGGTCTTCAAGTCCGACGAATGCAAGGGCATCGAAATCGTCGAAGAGCAGACGGCGACCTGGTCTCGCACGCAGGCGCTCGACCTGACCACAAACTGGATGTCAGCTGGTCTCAACTTCAACGCTGTCATTGCTAACAACGACGAGATGGCACTGGGTGCGCTTCAGGCCATCAAGGCAAGCGGGGGATCAACCGGCGATTATGTCGTTGCCGGCATCGATGCAACGCAGGACGCCCTGACAGCCATGAAATCAGGCGACCTCAAGGTGACCGTTTTCCAGGACGCCATCAGCCAAGGAAAAGGCGCGCTCGACACAGTTCTGAAGCTGGCGCGAGGCGAGAAGACCGACAAGAAGGTCTTCACCACGCTCGAACTCGTCACCAAGGACAACATGGACAAATACCTGAAAAGGAATTGATCGCCAGCATCGCGCGCCGGTCGACGATCGGCGCGCGAACTGTTCCGTTCGATCTGGATTTGGGACGACTTCGATGCAGACCACAGTCGCCGCTACCTCAACCCCACCTTGTCTTGAGGACAAGCGTCAGCCCTGCCTGCTGAGCGTGACCGGGATCAGCAAGTCGTTTCCGGGCGTAGTGGCTCTCGACGACGTGAGCTTTCAACTCAGACGGGGTACCGTCCATGCACTGATGGGTGAGAACGGCGCGGGCAAATCCAGCCTGATGAAGATCCTGGCAGGGATATATCAACCCGATGCGGGAGAGATCCTCCTCGATGGCGTTTCCGCTCAGTTCAAAACGCCTCTCGATGCGCTGGCGCAGGGTGTCGGCATGATCCATCAGGAGTTGAACCTGATGCCCTCGATGACGGTCGCGGAGAACATCTGGATAGGCCGAGAGCCGCGCAACCGATTTGGGATCATCGACCATCGGCGCATGAATCGCCTATCTTATGATCTTCTGGCGGAGTTGAAAATCAACCTGAATCCAGAGGCGGAAGTTCGCCATCTGTCGATTGCCAACAGGCAGATGGTGGAAATCGCGAAAGCGGTTTCCTATCGCTCGCGCGTCCTCATCATGGACGAGCCCACCTCGGCACTGACAGAGCGCGAGTCGGCCCACCTCTTCGAGATAATAGGCGACCTGAGAAACCAGGGCATCGGCATCGTCTATATCTCACACAAGATGCACGAGATCTTCGAAATATCAGACGAGATCTCCGTTTTTCGTGACGGCAAATATATCGGCACCCACGCGGCGGCGGCCACCTGCAGGGATGAGATCATCCACATGATGGTTGGCAGAGACATCTCAACACTGTTTCCGAAGAAGAATGTTCCGACCGATGATGTTTTACTTTCGGTTCGGGACCTCACTTTGCGCGGCGTCTTCTCGGGGGTCTCTTTCGATCTGCGGGCGGGCGAGATACTGGGCCTCGCCGGCTTGATCGGGTCGGGGCGGTCCAACGTTGCCGAGACGATCTTCGGGGTGACGCCCGCCACCAGCGGCGAGACACGGATAAGGGGGCAACGCGTCGATTTGAAATCGCCACGCGATGCGATCGCCAATGGAATGGCCTTCCTGACAGAAGACAGAAAACAAAGCGGCTGTTTTCTCGTCCTCGACATTCTCGAGAACATGCAGATTGCGGCTCTTCAAAGCCAATTCGTCAAAGCCGGTTTCGTCCAAGCCAAGGTGATTGCCGCGGCATGCAACGAGATGAGCAAGGCGTTGCGCGTCAAGAGCTCCGGAATCCACACCACGGTCGAAAACCTATCGGGCGGCAATCAGCAGAAGGTGCTGATCGGACGCTGGCTTTTGACCAAACCGGGCATCCTAATCCTGGACGAGCCGACACGCGGCATTGACGTTGCTGCCAAAGCTGAGATTCACGCCCTTGTCTCATCACTCGCCAGCGCGGGCGCGGGCGTCATTCTGATCTCCTCGGAGATGCCGGAGATCCTTGGAATGAGCGATCGGGTCATGGTGATGCATGAAGGAAAGATCACCGGCGTTCTGGACCGAGATGAGGCGACGCAGGTCAAAATAATGGAACTCGCTTCGAAATAAGCGAGGAATAGAGGAACTGCACGATGGGAAAAGACACAACAGCCGCCGCCATTCCTGATTACCGTGGCAGCTTTGACGGTTGGCGAAAACCTCAGGAGCTCAATATCTTCCTGGTCCTGGTGGGGATCGTTCTTCTCTGCGAGGTGTGCGGCTGGCTTTTGATCGGGCAGAGTTTCGTCTGGAATCCGCAACGCCTCACGATCACCATCCTCCAGGTGTCCGTGGTGGGGATCATCGCAATCGGCGTGACGCAGGTCATCATTACCGGCGGCATCGACCTTTCTTCGGGGTCCGTCGTGGCGGCAAGTGCGATGATGGCGGCTGGGTTTGCGCAATCCGCGGAATGGTCGAAAGCTCTCTATCCATCACTGACCGGTTTGCCGGCGATCGTCCCGATCGCCGTTGGTGTCTTGATCGGTTTGATTGCAGGCATAACCAACGGCGTTTTTGTTGCCTATGCCCGCATCCCGCCGTTCATCGCAACGCTCGGAATGATGGTTTCGGCTCGGGGTATTTCGAAATGGTATACAAAGGGCCAGCCCATTTCGGGGCTGACCGATCAATTCACCGCCATCGGCTCGGCTGCCTGGCCGGTGTTTGTCTTCATAGTCGTCGCAACAATTTTCCATGTTGCGCTTCGCTACACCCGGTACGGCAAGTACACCTATGCGATCGGCGCGAACGTCCAGGCAGCGCGGGTCTCCGGCATAGATGTCGAAAGGCATCTGGTTAAGGTCTACGCGATCGCCGGAATGCTTGCCGGGCTCGCCGGCATCGTCACCGCAGCGCGCGCGCAGACGGCTCAATCCGGCATGGGATACATGTATGAGCTCGATGCGATTGCCGCAGCCGTGATCGGCGGAACGTCGCTTGCCGGCGGGGTCGGCCGGATAGGGGGCACCGTAATCGGCGTGGTGATCCTGGGCGTGATGTCGTCAGGATTCACGTTTTTGCGGGTCGACGCCTACTATCAGGAAATCGTCAAGGGCCTGATCATCGTCACGGCCGTGACCATTGATGTCTACCGGAATCGGCAGAAGCGCTCCTAGATCGAGCTCGCGGTCGAAGGGCGTCTATTTCCAAAAAGGTACAATAAAAAGCCGTTCAGATGAAACCCACCAAGGCAAGGAGGTTCCGCAAGCACAAAAGGACTTTAGGTCAATTCTCAAAAATTCCATCGATGGAGATCGAAAATGCAAATCAAAGCGCTACACAGTTTGGAACTGCAGCATTTTGACGTCGGCTCATTAGTCGAATGCATATCTCAAAGGTGGCGATATTTGGCCAGGGTTCACGACTTTGCTCGTCGCCTCGTCGACAAGCATGGGGCGAGCCGTGCGTCGGATCTTACAAAACGGGCCGCTGCCAGAGCATCGGGGAGGCGCGGGGCGACCCTGAGGGCAGTTGCCGAGTCAGTGAACGATCTGATGCGGTTGGACATTTTCTACCATTGACTGGACGATTCGAGCCCACGGCAAGAACTGCCCACAGTCGCTCACCATAACGATCAACTCAGCTGATCGGGTGCAGTTCGATAGCCAACCAAACCGCGTCGGCGTCGGCGAAATAGCGATGCCACGGATATTGCCACTGGTTCGTTCCGCTGACCCGGCAAAACGCCTCATAGGCAAAGCCCGGCACCATGGGGACATCTCAATAAAGCGTTGCCTGGTCTTTCTCCCGGAATTTCTGCATGCGGCCGGTTCCCAATATCTGCGTGTGGACCTCGAGGAAGGGAGGGTTGTGGTGAATGAACCAGTCGGTTCCAGCGGGTGACCACCAGAGGTTAGTTTGAGCACGAAGCGCTGCAATTGCCGTTCCACGGCGATCTCACCGGAAAAGAACAGCGGGTCGAGCTCGACTTCGCCGACCGTGTGCTGCGGTGAGATGAAGAGCGGAATCTGGCGCGGGAAAGACCGGATGCGGTTGCCGAGCCAGTCCCAGCCGCGGAACATGACACCACTCAGGTCGACTGTCTTGCAAATTTTCGATCCGGCCGCTCTGTTCGATCATCGCCTTCGACAGCATGGCCGAGCGCCACGGCGCAATTGAAGTCTTGATCGCATCATCGAGGGCCAGCCGGGTGCTCGACAGGTTGACGACTATGCCGCTTTCGATGTGCAGGCCGGAGCCATTTTCAAAGAAATCGGCGGCGACAAAATCGTCCGTGAAATTCAGAGGTCGATGCTGCAGCAGGCCGCTACCCCGATGAATACTCATTCGATTCCCACATCTCTCGGGACCATGGGGCGATGCCGTCCTGCGATGGCAGTCGCGAAAAAGGCGCAACGACTGACGGTCAACAGGACAGAAAGAGGGGGCATCCGCAATTTCGCAGGCGCGCTTCGATCAGCGCGATCTGACGCAATACTCGCGTCGCCGGCCGGTATTGCACCATCCGCGACACCGGCTGAGTCGTCGATCCAACAGCGGACAGAGGGTCTGGCGTCGAAATTCAAGCGGCCGATCCGATTTCGTTGCGGAAACCGGGCACCGTCGCCGAACGCGGGTCAGCATGCACCGACAGCATCTTACGCACTGGGCGCTTCAGATTGCGTCACATTAGAAATCATTGAGAAATTGCGAGTTGTCTGTCGGCGAAGTCATATCGCAGGGCATTCAGCCGATCCGGGCCGACCTACCAGAGGAATGGTCGTGCACATGGAAGGCAAATCACAAAAGAGCGGAGCAAATGCATGCCTGCGCGTGAAGACGTGCCACGGCAGACCGCTGGCGAGGGGAGTCCTGCAGGCATGAAGCTTACTGGCGGCCAGGTCATCGCGACTGCGTTGAAGAAGTACGGCATAAAATATGTGGCAGCCATCCCCGCGCACGGATGCTGGGCGATGCTCGAGGCCTCTTGCATAAGGGCAGCGAAATCCCGGTTATCCAGGTGATGCACGAGCAATGCGCGGTGAATATGGCCGATGGTTACTGGCGCGCCTCGGACAAGCCGATGGCGGCGATGACTTCGATTGGCCCCGGCGCCGCCAACACCATCATCGGCCTCGCAACGGCCTACGCCGACTCGACGGCGGTCCCGCTCTTCACAGGCGGGCCGGCGACGCATATGCGAGGCCACGGGGTCATGCAGGAGCTCGATCGTCACCGCACCAATTTTTTCCCGCAGATCGCCAGCGGCGCCGTCAAACGATCTTTCGAGGCTGGTCGCGTTGATGAGTTGCCCTTTATAATGCATCGAGCCTTCAACGGCATGCTCAGCGGTCATCCGGGTCCGGTGCATGTCGAAGTGCCGATGGATATCCAGTCGGAAGCAGCCGAGGTGGACATCCACGACGTTGCATGGCGATGGGCCGCGCCCGACCTGACCAGCGGGCAGTCGAGGCTGCCGCCACGGCGTTGCTTTCGGCCGAGCGTCCGGTGATCGTGGTTGGCGGCGGCGCCATCACGGCGGAAGCAGCACCGGAAGTGAGGAAGCTGGCCGAAAAGACCGGCGCCGTGGTTGTCACGACCTGGAACGGCAAGAGTGCCTTCCCGGAAGGTCATGTCCTTTACGCAGGAGCAGTAGGCCAGACGGGAACTTCGGCCGGCAACAATATCGCTGCCGGGGCGGACCTCATTGTTTCCGTCGGCTGCCGCTTCACCGATCGGCGTCCAGTTGGCGCAAAGGCGTTAGTTTCTCTATCCCGCCGGCGAAGCTTGTCCATATCGACATCGACCATCAGGAGATTGGCAAGAACTGCCCGACGGCGGTCGGACTTGTTGCCGACGCCAAGATGGCGCTTGCCGATATCATCGATACCATTTCGTCCGAGCAGTCAAACAAGGCACTTGCCCGGCGGGAAGCATTCCACAACGCGGTCGCTCGTGAGAAGACTGATTGGGAAACGCAGCTCCCGCACGTCGCGACAGCAACCAGTTCCCTTTTCACGATGCAGCGTCCGCTGAAGGAACTTCGCGAAATCATGGGTCGCGAGGACATTCTTCTCGTCGGCTCAGGCAACACGCAAGGCGTCGTGAAACAGAGCTATCCGGTTTACGAGCCACGCACGCACATCACCTCCGGCAGCTACTCCTCGATGGGTTGGGCGCTGCCGGCTGCCCTCGGCGCCAAGCTTGCCTGCCCGGACCGAAAGGTCTGCGTCATCCTCGGTGACGGCGACTTCATGATGTCGATGCAAGAGATGGCGGTGGCAGCGATGCACAACATCCCGATCATCGTCGTCGTGCAAAACAATTCCGGCTACATGGCGATCCGCAGCGGACAGCGAAAGATCCTCGGCCGCCATGCCGCCAGCGAATTCAATATGGGCAATGGCGGCGCCTACTCGCCGCAATTCGCTGAAATTGCCAAGAGCTTCGGCATCGACTCCTGGCGCGTCGAGAGCGCCGACAAGCTGAAACCGGCCCTGGGCTGCATTTTCGGAACTGACCCTACAGGACGCCCCGCAACGTCAACGCGCCTTGGTAGGCCGGCAGGAGCTGCTTACTGACAAGATGGCCGGGTGGTCTTCGGCTAGCCGGTCCAACAGCTTACGCGAAGCTGCGATTACACGGCGGGTTTCGTCGATGGTCTGCCGAAGGTCTTCGATGTCTGCGCGCGCGCGGCGCTCATTCAATCGAGCAGCTACTATTTCAGACTTGTCCCAGGCCGAAAGCATTTTGAAGACGTCTAGCGCTCCCGCAGCTCAAACTTGAGCATTGCCTCTGCGAACCTGTGGCCGCTTTCGTCGCGTACCTTCATCACAAACTCTCGATAGAGACCATCCGGCAGCTTATCTTTGGTGATTTCGACCAAGGCTCTTACCGCCTCTTGGTTTGCAGCTTCGAGGTTGGGCAGATATGTGCCTTCCAGGTCTGGGAAGACTTGGCCGGTGTCGGTGAAGAAGAAAAAGCGAGGCATTCCTACAAACACACCATGGCGGGAATGGTTCACGCTTGCCTAGCAATTGGTTGGTCAGCAGGCCTTTGTCGCTCTAAATCACGCCGACCGATAACAACCGTGGACTGACCTCCAATGTCCGCGACATTTGGTTAAAAACGTACGCGCCAAGACTCATCGCCGCGATCGGCTTAGAATTACTTCCGAAAGGAGCGCTCTTATGCTGCCATTGCCCCACGCCGTCGATCCGAAGGTAGTTGCTGAGGTCAATAGTCTGCTAGACGATCACGCGGGGGCGGTGCCAGTGCCCGTTCACAAACTGGCGGCGGTTGTCCGGCTGCGCCTCAAAAGCCATCTTTCCATCGCGACTATCGAGGAGCTGATCGTGGACGAAGCCGAGTGTCGCCACCTGCCCATGCTGTTCGAACTGCCGGGAACGGAAGCGGCTGTAGTTTCATCTGCTCTGAGTCGCGCGACTTGAAGGTTTAGGGGCTCGGGCATTCGGCTCTGGCAGGAGAGCCCACCGCGCGTCCGCCCCAATGGTGACAGCCTATGACCAGCAGCAGCTCAACTAGTGGTACGGCCTATCCTGGCGACCTGGTTCTGTTGAAGCAGGTCTTTGATCGTGTATGCGCCGAGCAAGACATTCCAGTAGGAAGCGAGCAGGCGGAGCGCCTGAGCGTGAGCGCAATGGCACTTTTCTCGGACGGCGAGTTCGACGAGGCCGTTCTCTACGAACACCTTCGGTTTGTTGCCCGCTCCCTGCCGAGAAGGGACCGAGCATGACCCACCATGATTCGGATGGTCGGCGGGTTCGTGCCGCCCTACTTACCCCCATGGCAACCCATTGGTTCGTCCCTCCGGTGTTCGTGAAGACTGAAACCGGCGACAGGCGTGGCTGCAACAATGCCAAGGCAGCCCTTGAGCAGCTCAAGAGGTGGACCCGCAGAGGACCTCGCTGGCAAAAGGCGGTGACCCTCTGCCTGTCAGATCTGGAGGGCGATCCGATTGACCCTCAGGTGGTACGAAAGGCCTTCGAGGCTGCCGCTAAGGAAGCCAAGATGTGTCTTTCCCCGTAGGAGGGGCTGAAATTTCTCCCAATATTCAGTCCTTTATTTCGTATGATTTGAAGATTGATTTTTCCGTGGAGTGACCCATAAGATGGCCGCTTGGGTTCTCGCCGAGGTGGGAGGCCTCGTATGAAGTTTTTGACGAAACCGCCGACCCGACATAATGACTGCACATGAGCTTGTTGAACAGCTGATCCTACAGGCCCGTCGCGGCCAAATCATCTCCATAAAAGACACTATTGCAGCGGTGCGCCGAGACGGGCCACATCTGGCGGAAACTGACTGCGAGTTGGTGGAGCTTATTGTCAATGTTGCCCCAGCCTTTGGCCTGTTTGTCGGGTTCGATCTTCGTGAATAGCCGCATGGCAAGCCATTGGTTGTCCCCTCCAGTCTACGGCAGGACCGACAGCACCCAGGTTGGGACGAAAGGCGAATCGGGGCGCGCTCTATAGGTCGAGAGGGGTACGGGGGTTTTCGCGCGAGCCAATTACCCGATCATCCGATCAGAAACTCCAGCTAAAAAATGCTGACTGTTGCGGCCTAGCACCGTGCCAATTTGTACGACTCGTACATGGCCTTGATGTCGCTCAGGCAGGGAGTAAAGTCCACTTCGGCGTGTGCCTGGGGAGGGCTGGATGAGCGTCGCGCAAAGGGTAGGTCCGCTTTTAGGGCAAGCAATCAACGTACTCCTCAACAGGGCGGACCGTGGCGACACGGTCTCGATCAAAGTGGCGCTACGCGAAGCGCGGGAGGCTGCGCCTTATTTGGTAGCCTCCGACGAAGAATTAACCGAGGCGATAGTCGAGGCAGCAACGGCCATGGGCCTCTACGTGGCTTTCGACGGTCGCGAGTAGCTGTCAGCCAAACTTCAGTCACTGTGGCATGGCGACGGAGGCGCGCCGCCCTGCGCCAATTCCAACGGTCAGAGGTAATCCGCAATTACCTTCGCAACCTGCTGAATCTGCCTGTACAACGGGAACTGCCGGCTGAGCAAAGGTATTTGCTGGAGGAACTTGATAAGGTCGACAAAGAGTGACCGCATGGCTCGCCACTGGTTCAACCCTCCGGTCCCGGTCAAGACCGAGCGTCCCGGGATCATCCGCAACGTCAACAACGCCGAGACGGCCGGCGAGGAGCTGATGAAGTGGACCAAGCATGGCCCTTGGTGGCACCTCGCGGTGCGCGTTTGTATGGCCGTGATATTCGACGAGATGGAACCTGAGGAGGCTCGTAAGGCATTCCTGGCTGCTGCAAAAGAGGAGGGGACGTTACGGTCCTCAGATTAGAGCTGGTGATTGAAAGTTTATCAAAACTCGCGATCGGAAGCTGGTTACTGAGGGAGTCCCCTCCAATTTCCACCCAATGGCAACCCATTGGTTCTCCCCTCCGGTGTACGTCACCGACCGACGTGGGGCCACCTACGCGTGCAACAATGTCGAGGATGCCGCCGAGGAACTTATGAAGTGGACCAGGATGGGACCTAAGTGGAGGAAGGCTGTGCAACTATGCATAGAAGCCCTCCAGGACCGTGTGATTCCGGAAGAGGTCCGTCAGGCTTTCGAGGCTGCTGCCAAGGAGGAGGGGGTGTTACGCTCCTCTGGTTAGGTCTCCTGTGTCCCTGTGCCCCTCGGCTACACCCTGAGGAGAAGTTCAGGGGAGCCTTGGGGATACCGGCCTAATCGTCACTCCATGTCGGGCACGTCGTTCCGAACCAAAGAGCGTCGTCGGCTCGCCGTATTCGTCCAGCGCCGGGTTAGCATCACGCGACCACGCAATGACATCGGCATGTTTCGTCGCCAGAGCTTTGGCGGTCCTTATCGCTCGGTCTTCGGTCTGCTGCTCGGCTGGCCCATAGGCTGCCTGGAAGTCGCCGCTCTCATCGCGGCTCGAAGGCGGTGACGACAATCAGCTTGGGGGCCTTCTGCTGAAGAAGGAAGCTGTCTGACATGTTGGTGCCTTTCGGATTGGTGAAGCCTAAGCAGAGGGCATGAAAGTGACAGGCGAAACAAGCGCCGACTCGACATAGAGTAAATGCGGGATCATCGTCCTCACGCACCAACTAGGTGGGGAGAAAAAAGCGTTGCTGCCTCAGCCAACGATCTGCTGATCGCATTCGGGTGAATGAGGGTGCTACACCTGAAGGGAATCGGCCGCACACACGCGTGTCGCAGGCGATGACCAGCACAGTCGGCCTTGGAGTAATCTAGCGTCAAATAATCATTGTTTGCAATTGCGCAGGCCGAATTTTCCAAATAGGAACGCCGGAGATCAACAAGGGAACGATTTTGATGGATGAAGCAATTGGGCAGCGAAGGGCTGATCTGCTAGGGATGACAGCAGATATCGTCGCAGCCTATGTCCAGAGCAACGCAACGCCCGTGGCGGATCTGCCGAATTTGATCGCCAGTGTTAATTCTGCGTTGTCTGGCCTGGCTGAGCCGGTCGCTGCAGCATCGCCAATACTGACGCCCGCGGTAAATCCTAAGAAGTCGATCTTTCCCGATCACATTATAAGCCTTGAGAACGGGCGCAAGTTCAAGTCGATGAAGCGCCACCTGGGCTTGCTTGGCATGACACCTGATGAGTACAGAGCCAAGTGGGGTTTGGCGTGGGACTATCCTATGGTAGCGCCCAGCTATGCGGCTCAGCGGTCTGCACTTGCCAAAGCTGCCGGTCTCGGCCGCAAGGCGGTTGACAAAACGCCGCCAAAGAAAGCACCAGCAAAGCGCAAGGCCAAAGCCTGACAGTGCACGAATTCGGGCCATGCCATTAGGTCTAGATGGTCTAGGTGGCCTGGCTGAGAATGAGCTGCCTGGCTTCGCGGTTCAGTAAGCGCCGCTCACGCCACAACACAAGCTTCTGCACGGCTTGCGTCTTCACGTCCTCGTATCCTGACGGGGCAGGGGAGGTCGATCAATGTGCGATCGACAAGTCGAGCCGATACATCGTCGCCCTCGACAGACAATCAAATCATATCGACAAAATCGCACTACATCGATACGTCACACTCTGCTCGATGCCACTAAGCAACAAAGCCGCTGAATCCAGCAGCGCTCCGTGCTTCAAGGGCATGCCCATACGGGTGCTGGGCAAGCCTAAATTTCTTCCCCGAGCAGTATCCTGGCCTCCTTGGCCGCAGCGATGAACGCCTGGCGCGCTATCCTTGGTGGTTTTTCTCCACGGATTACGGCAAGGCATGCTTCGATTGCGGCGAGCCGCGACTTGCCCGCCGGCCTCGGCCAATCCCTCAATAGAACTTCGGCCGCGTCGGATACTGATGCAACAACTCTGTCGCGATCGATCCGGCCGGGTTGAACGACGACGGGCTTTCTGAAACGTCTCGTACGCACGACAGCCTCCAAGAACAAGATATGTTAGCTTCCGGTGATCCTTTGCGCCACATCAAACTTCGGCAAGTAGTCGACCGTGAACAATCCGCGCTCTAGCGGCGACCGGCTTGGGCCGGAGTTGAAGCAGAGCGATCAAGAGCGACAAAGACCCTTCAGCCACCTGAGCATCGCGCGCCACCGCGTTGCGTCTTCTCTCAGCTTCGATAGTTGGGGTCTTCGCGCCGAGAAGCCGCGACGCCCGCCCGGCGTTGCGTATAAGATGACCGGGCAGGCGAAAAACCTGCATGTGGTTCTCCTATGATTTGAGCTTCGCAACCCGAGTTGCGGAGAACCCCTCCTCAACTGCAAGAATCTCATATCTGTCTGAGCTCGGTCACTCTGGCACGATGATCACGGAGGGCAATGCCGCGACGCAACTACGCCGGTGGAGATTCCTTCGGAGCCGAAACCTTTCAACAAAACCGGCTCCACAAACGGGTTCGGCGCCTACGTGGCTTTCATGCCCAAGACAAGGATCGGCATCCTGATGTTGGCGAATGGCGCTCCACAACCATGCAGGAGACGCCCTGATGGCTCAGAAGCGATGCGTCCAGCCGTTGTGCTCCAGTGACTGGAGCACCGGAAGCATACTCTGCGGTTGACAAAGACAGCACGCGCAAGCTGGGCGTTCGAATCGCTTCACCCGCCCAGCAGGGCACAACCCACGCCGGAAACGAACTCAAAATGGATAGAAACTGGGCAACGTCAAGCGTCAAGCCGCAGCCAGGCAGGTGACCATCACCACGAATAAAAACGCGAAAAATCAGTGCAGTCATAGACGTCCCCAACTTGCCAACGACAAGATAGTCAGATGGTCGAGGTGGTAAGCTTGGCGGTGGTCAGATGGACCAAGCGCGGTCCTAAATGGAATAAAGCGGAAAGGGTGTGCATGGCGGCACTAGCCGGCGAGCTATCACCCGACGACGCCCGCATCGGTTTCAAGGCTGCCGCCATCGAGAAAAAGATGCTGGTCGCGGGTGATCCTTGACGGGACGGACGCTTGAGGCACGATCCCCACCTTAGCGCGACAATCGAAATCGTAATGCCGACGTTGAGCGACAATGAAGTACCGCACCGACTCCGTGGCTACTGGCCATCGTGGCAAGGACCACGATGCGCCTGACAAGGCCCAGGGTAACCAAAGCCCCGCTCCGGCGTTGGGGCGAGGGCGGGGGACCCTTTGGCCGGAGCGGGGTTAGGCTAGGTGGTCACCCCGTGGCAAGCAAAGGCGACCCCAGTTGAGATTAGCGGATTTTGTGGCGCTTTCAATATTTCAATATCCGTGACTGAGTGCCTATCGCCTCAGCGGCGCTGGTAAGGAATCGGGCTTCTCGCAAGAGCGAGTCCCAGTTGAGGTTGCCCAATAGGTTGATGAGATCGCGCGCCTGTTCGACGGTGATCCCCGTTTCTTTGACCAGCCGCAGAATGACCAAGTCGTGCATCGGCGGTGGATTGGCGACTTCGCCGGCATCGCAGAACCTTCCAGCGGCAGCCCAAATCATCGGGACGAGGTAGAGCGTCTGCAATAATAGGCAAGAAGGACATTCTACAGGCGGACGTTTGTACCTGCTCCACTCAACCGGCTGGGTGATTAGCATGAGGCTTAGGCTGTGGTGCATGAGCACGCGGTAGCTGCGCAAGCTTCGCTACACCAGCGCACTCGGTCGTGCGCATTGGCACGCTGGCATGTGCATCGGTGGCGGCAACCGGCAGGGTGGGTGGCTTCAGAGATTGAGTACAGAAAAGGCCAGGAATAAATCGGGAGCGACTGTTCACGCGTTGTCCTCGACACGCTTGCCCTCCGCATCCGTCCCTTTGATCTCGGTAGTCCACGCGTCGGTGGGCGCCGATTGCTGGCGGATTGCGTGTTTCAGAAATTCGCGGACACCCATTCCGCTAATTCGCGGACAGCGATTTCAGTAATTACGGGACCGTGATTCCGCTAATTCCCAGACAGTTTTCAGGGCGGATAACGGTCGGTTCTCGGGAGCGCCGTTCTGGCATTTTGCCCTCTCATCATCGGGTTGAGAGGGGCCATGCCAAGACGGAAGCAAGCGAGACGAACGACAGTGAAAGACCTACGATCAATCCTGCGCCTGACGCATGAGCAGGGTCCTGGCCCGGCTGCGCAACCGGCGCTTCTTCAGTCTCGGCGATCTCAACGCCGCAATCGCGGGGTTGCTGGAGGATCTCAACAACCGCCCCATGCGCCATGTCGGCAAAAGCCGCCGCGAACTGTTCGAGGAGATCGAGCGGTCGGCTCTGGCGCCGCTGCCGCCGGCGCCGTTCGAATATGCGGAGTGGAAATCGGCCAAGGTGCATCCCGACTACCATGTCGAGATCGACAGGACCTTCTACTCGGTGCCGCACGCGCTGATCGGGCGGCGCGTGGATGTGCGGCTCACCCACCGGGTGGTCGAGCTCTTCCATGATCACAAGCGCGTCGCCAGCCATGTCCGCCGCTCGCAGCGCTGCGGCCATGTCACCGTCAACGAGCACATGCCCAAGGCGCATCAGCGCTATGCCAACACGACGCCGGCGAACCTGATCCGGCAGGCAGCCGGGATCGGCGCCAACACCGCCATCCTGGTCGAGCGGATGATGCGCGACCGTCCCCATCCCGAGCAGGGATACCGTTCCGCGTTTGGCATCCTCTCGCTGGCCCGTCGCTACGAGCGGGATCGGCTCGAGGCGGCCTGCGAGCGGGCGCTGGCCATCAATGCGATCACCTACTCCTCCGTCAACGCCATCCTCAAATCCGGCCTCGACCGCGTGCCGCCCGCGGCCGAGCCGGCCAAACCCACGCCATCGCACACCAACATCCGCGGCGGCTCCTATTATCAGTGAAGGAAGGAAACCAACCATGCTGACACATCCAACCCTCGACCAGATGCAGGCTCTCGGCCTTGGCGGAATGGCCGCCGCCTATCGGGACCTGGCCGACCAGAGCAACGCCGACGATCTCAGTCGCGACGAGTGGCTTGGCCTGATGCTCGATCGTGAAGCCGCCAGGCGTGCCGACAAGCGTGTGACCAACCATCTCGCCGTTGCCAGGCTGCGCTTTGTCGACGCCTGCATCGAGAACATCGACTTCGCCGCACATCGCGGGCTCGACCGGCGCAATACGCTATCGCTCGCCCATGGCGCCTGGCTGAAGGCGCATGAGAACCTCATCATCACCGGGCAGACCGGCACCGGAAAGACCTGGCTGGCCTGCGCCTTCGGACGTCAGGCCGCCCGGCTCGATCATTCCGTGCTCTACCTGCGCATGCCACGTCTGTTTGAGGATCTCGCCCTGGCGCGTCTGGACGGCCGCTTTCCCCGTCTCATCGACAAGCTGGCTCGGGTGCAACTGCTCATCCTTGACGACTGGGGCACCCACAGCCTGACCGACCAGCCGCGTCTCGATCTGCTGGAAATCTTCGAGGAACGCTACCGCCGGAAATCGACGCTGATCACCGCGCAACTGCCAATCGCCCAGTGGCATGCCATGATCGGCGAGCCGACAATCGCCGACGCCATTCTCGACCGGATCGTCCACAACGCCCATCGCGTCACCCTCGAAGGCGACAGCATGAGAAAGCAAAAAACACCGCCGCTCTTGACCGGCGCCAAAACGCTTAGCACGAATGGTTAATCCTTCGAACTGGCCACAACCTTCGCCAATTGCCGGGCATAGTGTCGCCGGTGGCAAGGGCATGGTTCAGCCAAGGATGAGACCAACCAACAGAACGGTAATAATAAAGGACAACACGACGGCAAGTAGCCCGCATGCTTCCAAAGTG
>NZ_JAMYLG010000025.1:0-72344 GCF_040317865.1 Mesorhizobium sp. M1365 | reverse complement strand
TAACTTCGCTCGTAAGGGCGACCTTAAGAGCGCAGCCTCGCTACCGTGCCGTCCTCTCGCAAGGCGGCCTTCGCCGGAGGGTATCGCCTTAAGTCGCAAACTATTGGCATCAGAAGCAGCGCGCCGGGCTTCATTGACGGTGCGACGCACACCATATGGTGATGGACAGCCCTCCAAAACGAGAGAAGCTCGCCCCGGCGCGGTCGCACTGCGGCCGTCAGCCGGCAATAGCTATGAACTAGGATTCTGAAAACCATCATGCCTGAAAATATCAGACTAGCTACGAGAGACGTCCCCCTTATCCAGCTCGGCGTCTATCAGTGCCGCTTCCCGGTGAGCGAAGACCCCTCAGTACCTGGCGGTTACCGTTTTTGTGCTGGGCCGACTTCGCCGGATCGCGTCTACTGCGATCACCACCACAGCATCGTGACCGCGGTCGACCCTCGTCTAACCCGTTCAGGTCTTCATCCTGCTCAACGACGCGCCGCGTAATTTAAGCGGGCGGCGGCCCTCGAACAGGTAGCAAGGGCTCCGCGTGATGCGCTCCGACGCTGAAACTCGATGTCGGCCGTTTGAATCATCGTCCTTTCGCGGACTGAGCCCTCTGCGCGCCGGCGGTAGCATTGCTTGGTCAATCGGGCAACGCTCCCAGAGCACGGGCCGATACTCGGTGCTGTAAATTCGCAAAGCCAATGCTCAATCAGCCCGATCCATTGCTTGATCATCCCGCGAGCACGGGACATGCCGTGGCGACCCCCGTTGGCCGGTTCGATGTCGACGAACCGCTAGAGCAAAACACCCGCTCGGACCCTGCTGCGCCATGTCGCCCTCAAGCTTCGTTGAACACCTGAGCGTGACGCTCGATCAGCCTCCGATCTAGTCCTTTGGGCCAGAAGGTACGATGATGCCAATTGACGAGAACATCTCGGTGTCTTTGACAGCACCGTACACGTGCACGACATAGAACGGGTCGTCAGGTGACCGAGATTTGAACATGTTGAATATCTGAAAACCCTGTTCCTCAGTGTGCGGAACGGCCGAACCAACGAGCCGCTTCACATACTCAGCCAGCGACTCGCCGCGTGCGAAGTTGCCAACTACAGAACACATCTTGACGGGTGACCCGAGGTTCGTGCTGTGGCTCGACGCGCATCCGGACTTCCACACGCTCGACACCACCGCCAGCGGCAATCTGCACGGTGTCCCGCTTGCTTATGCCAGCGGTCAGCCGGGTTTCAGTGGCTATTTCCCGGATCTGCCGGCAGCGGTCGATCCAACCCGTATCTGCACCATGGGCCTGCGCAGCGTCGACCCGGCCGAGCGCAGCGCGCTCAACCAGGCGGGGGTTACCGTGCACGACATGCGTGCCATCGATGAGTATGGCATTGCGCCGCTGCTGCGCGCCTTCCTAGCGCGGGTATCTGCCGAAGACGGGCTGCTGCATGTCAGCCTGGACGTCGACTTCCTCGACCCGTCGATCGCGCCCGCAGTCGGCACCACGGTTCCCGGCGGCGCGACGTTCCGTGAGGCGCATCTGGTGATGGAGATGCTGTCCGACAGCGGCCTCGTTTCTAGCCTGGATCTGGTCGAGTTGAACCCTTTTCTGGACGAGCGTGGACGAACCGCGACGCTGATGGTCGATTTGACGGCGAGCCTGATGGGACGTCGCATCATGGAACGCCCGACAAGGAGCTTTTGACAATGACCACGCCAAAACTGAACGTCGTTCCCTTCGTCAGCGTCGACAGCATGATGAAGCTGGTGATTGCTATCGGGGTCGAGCGCTTCCTGACTGAGCTGGCCGGCTACATCGAGGAAGACTTCCGCCGCTGGGAACTTTTCGACAAGACGCCACGCATCGCCTCGCACAGCCATGACGGTGTCATCGAACTAATGCCGACAAGCGATGGGCGCCTCTATGGCTTCAAATATGTCAACGGCCATCCCAAGAACATGCGCCAGGGTTTGCAAACGGTCACCGCCTTCGGCGTGCTCGCCGATGTCGGCAGCGGCTCCCGATGCTGCTCACCGAGATGACCATCCTGACGGCACTGCGCACCGCCGCCACATCCGCTGTGGCGGCCAAGTATTTGGCGCCGAGCGGCGCACGCACCATGGCCATCATCGGCAATGGTGCCCAATCGGAGTTCCAGGCGATCGCCTTCAAGGCGCTGATAGGCATCGACCGGCTGAGGCTCTACGACATCGACCGGTCGGCGTCGCGAAAATGCGCGAAGAACCTGGCTGGCATGGGATTTGACATCACCATCTGCGAAACCGGGGAGGAAGCGGTTGAAGGTGCCGGCGTCATCACCACGGTCACCGCGGACAAGCAGTGCGCCACAATTCTCACTAACAACATGGTTGGCTCCGGCGTTCACATCAACGCCGTGGGCGGCGACTGCCCCGGCAAGACCGAACTGCACAAGGACATCCTGCTGCGCTCCGACATTTTCGTCGAGTTCCGACCACAGACACGCATCGAGGGCGAAATCCAGCAGTTGGAACCCAATCACCCGGTGACCGAGCTCTGGGAAGTGACTGCCGCCAAGGAACAAGGCCGCCGGGACGCCAAGCAGATCACGCTGTTCGATTCCGTCGGCTTCGCCACGGAAGATTTTTCGGCGCTGCGCTATGTGCGCGACCAGCTGCAAGCGAGCGGCCTTTATGAGGAACTCGACTTGCTCGCTGATCCCGACGAGCCACGCGATCTATTTGGCATGCTGCTCAGGGCGGCTATGCAGCCGGCCGCGTGAGGACCTCGACCAAAACAAGCCCGTGGCCGTCGGGGATGTCTGATTTCAGGCAGACGCAAAGCTAACCTCAACGACCGAACTAAGGCGCGAAGCTGCCGTTCACGTCACCATCAGCGAAGCGATCACCGTCCATCCGGAGAGAACGGCGGCAGCGCTCCAGTCCTCTTTCGGTGACGCCAGACCTCTGGCTGATCATCGCCTGCGGTGCGAGAATCGCGTCTTCTGATGATGGTTCAGGACCAAAGCGGCTGCTCCCTTGACCGGTGTCGGAAATATCCGACAAGGTGTTTTCGCCAATCAGCTAAAAAAAAGGGCACCGGTCGGTCCCAGCGTTAGGTTTTGCATCTTTAACGACATGGTGCCAGGGGCCTCGGCTTCCGCTTTCAAGCTATCCTCTCACGCTCTATTAAAGGTTCAAGTCACTGATTCCTTTTGAAAAATTGTCTTGCCAAGTCGGTTATTTCCGATTTCACTCGACTCGAACACTGGAGGCTTGTGATGGTCGACATATTGATTTGGACAGCATTCGTAATACTCGGGTTTGCGATCCTGCACGAACCAATCATTGCTTGGGTAGAGGACAAGTTGAATGGTGATGATGGCCACACCCGTATGGTCACCGCCTTTCATGATGATCGGCGAGCCCGGGGTTTGAGATATCAGCAGCGTTGTGACGAGCTTCGCGTGCGGGAGGCGCTGGCCAAGACACGCCGCATCGCAAGTGATCGCGTGGGTACGAACGTGCCCGGCTGGTTTGACAACATTCAATTGACCAAAGAGGAGGTTATTTCCGACCTAGCGTCGGACCGGCCGGACCTCGCCGAGGTTCTTAGGAGTACACTCCGCGATCTTAGCTACGGCGACATCCTTTATCCGCGCGAGGCTCAAGCCGTAGATCGGCTTTGCCTTCAGAGTGCGAAACGCGTGGCACCGACTGACGATCAGATTGCTGCGTTGCGAATTGTGCGTCCTGGCTGAGCACGGGGCTCGGTAGGAAATAACCGATAATCTTTCCACGTGCAAAATCGGCTATTTCCTACCCCTTCGTCATGCGCTCATCGGTTATTTCCTTCGGGTCGCTCGCGCCCGCTTACGCTATCGGCCGCCCTTAATTACTCTGAGCATTGGTCCTGTGGGGGACACTATGTAATACTACACCCTCCCCCCATCCTTCCCCCCTACCTTATGTCCCCAACCTAGCAGGTAGAGCACTGCTCTGCCCTCATAACCAACCCTGAATAGGCACCCCTCTTCAATGAGGATGTCCCGTGCCCGGATGATCAGTTTCCTCGAAAGTGGAAGCACACCAGCCTTCTGCATTGATGCCGAAGCGATCTTGAAGCGCTTGCCCTGGATATGTCCGTGGTTGCTCTGGAGCAGCGAGTAGAGACTCCACGCTTCGCAGCCGTTCGGCCGTGCAAGCACCCGATCCATAATGTCGCGCCGGAGCATCATTGCGGAGTGCCTGCCTTCCCACAGCGAATTGCCTTCGCGGTATCCCCAAGCCGACCTCGCTGTTTTCTGGACTTCCGCGTCCGAAAAATCCTCCGGCGAGTCAAACATGATTGTCCGCATCTGCAGTAGATCCGCAAGCAATTGCTCGTAGGTAGACGCGGTACGGGTGTAGGCGACCGCGCACGCGAAAAGTTGGTCGTTTCGGGCGCCCTTCGGGATACTTGCCCTCCCGCTGGCGGGATGGGCTTCGGGTATCTCCGATGGCCGGCGGTCGACGAATTCGGGAAGAGCACGAACATCGCAAAGCGCCTCGCCAATCGCGATATATTCGACCCCGTCGGCGCGGACGCTGGCAGCAGCCAGCACGTATTCGTTCGGTCCGGCCTTGAAGTCGATCGCGATATTCGGCAGGCGAATATTCTTTGGTGCCTTGCCCGAGAAGCGATAATAGTGATGCACGCCGCGCCGTGTGCGGACCTGAACCGTGCTTTCGCCGAAGCCTTTGCGGACATAACTACGCGCCTCCGGTGTGTCCGCGTCGACATCTACGACGAGCATCCCAGGCAGGCGCACAGCGAAGGCACGGGATCCTGCAGCGAGCATTCTGTGGAGCACCGCGTCGATCGGCAAGGCCGCGCGGTCCTTGTACCTGACGAGCGGCGATTTTCCTTCATTGCCGCCGATCGGCAGCAATGAATGACCTGCCCGGTAGAGCCGTCGAATTTCTTCGACGATTTTATCCGGAATGCTTGCATCTTGGTCCGCTTGGGCATATTTTCCTCGAGATCCCTCAAGATCATCGCTTCTGATGTCCGCCGTCCCTGGCCCGGGGCGGCGGCTTCGATTTTGGCTGGGCCTCATCTTCCGACCCCCCCATTCGGTTGGCGCGCTGGATCGTTTCGATTGCGTCAGGCAGGCTCAGATCGAACTCACTGCGCATTGTCGGTAGGAGCGGTCGCCTCGCGGCCGCCGCGTTGGCGACAAGCCATGCCGCGGCACGGTAGATTCCTATTAGCATCTCGAGAACCGGGTACATTACGCTGCCTCCGCAGAAGCCCCAGACGGCGACGGCAAGTCCGCGCTGTCCGTCTTAAAAGTGACCAAGCCCGCTCGCTCTGCCAGCTTTTGATCTACCTGCCGCGCCAAGAACGTCTTCTTGCCGTCTCCGACAAGGTTCACAGGCTTCGGCAATCTGCCGGCTTTAACCGCGCGATGGACCGCTGCGCGGCTGCGTTTCAGCACTCTGCACAGTTCGTCGGTGTCGAGCAGATGCGGAGTTCCCGGGGGAAGCACTAGATACGTCATTGTTGCTCCTTTCGCTGCATTGTGTTGCAGCTAGGAGCATCAGCCGGTCAAAGGCGGCGTCATAGGAACCGAATTAAAGAAACTCGGCTCAGTTCGTTACCAACTCTTGTCTTTGCAGCCGACGGATCACCTTAACCCAGGCTTCGC
The DNA here is from genome assembly GCF_040317865.1 of Mesorhizobium sp. M1365. Classification (NCBI taxonomy): domain Bacteria; kingdom Pseudomonadati; phylum Pseudomonadota; class Alphaproteobacteria; order Hyphomicrobiales; family Phyllobacteriaceae; genus Mesorhizobium; species Mesorhizobium sp. M1365. Next base: position 66,681 of record NZ_JAMYLG010000025.1, on the reverse strand, counting down.
GGTCGATTGCCTGTCCGACCTGCTTGGCCACCGGATCTACGACGGCGACTATAAAGTTCAGCATCGGACTGCGAGGTGCAGGGGAAATTTTGCAGGCGGTAAATGTCTTGCCCGTGATTTCTGCCCAACTCAAACCTGCTTCCCGCACAAAATCGTCGCGGGGATGGAGATCACGCTTTCCAACGATCCAGGATTCTTCAATGGCGGGTTCAGCGAGGCGCTTTTCCTCCTTTTGCAGCGCACGGAAAGCGACCTCGTGTATGAAAGCGTGCTCGGAAATCCGTCCCTCAAGATACGAGGAAGCCAACTTCGGCGTGTCCTGTATTTCGGACGCTGGGATGGGCCAAGTGCCGTCGCAATTTGGCGGCTGTTCGCCGCGAGGTAGCAGATGCATCGCTGCCGAAATCGTGTTCCGGTGACGAGCCCGTCGTTCAGCAAACAAGTCTTTGTCGCCCTCGTTTCTTTTGATCCTTTCAGACAACGCTACGCGGCCGAGATACCGATTCGCCTCGACATATAAGTGGATCATGTGCTCACGCACTGTCTTGGGGTCGTCACCATGCAACGCTGCCGACGCGGCAACGCGGATTGCCTGCTGCTCTTCGACCGAATAGCGAAAAACAGTGGCGGACCCCGATTCGAGCGACGGACCGTGCAAGCGCCTCCCCATCATGTCGCCCTCCCCGCGATCGGCACCACATTGGCGCCTCCGGACATGATCCCTGCGAGGCGATCCGCCCAAAGGCTCAGGGCAACCGTCATCTCAGGAATATAGCTGTGTCGGGCGTAAATTCTGCTGGTGACGCTGGCCCGCGTCATAGAGACGTGGTTCAAAATATGGGCGATTACGAAAGGGTTAACGCCGAGCTCTTCCATGCGCGTTGCGGCAGTCCGGCGCAAGTCGTGAGCTGTGAACGGCTCGACTCCGAGAATCGTTGTCTTGCCCTTGACCGTGATTTCTTGCCGCTTGAGTGCCTTCGCGATTGCAGCCCCGCCGATCGAACCTTTTGCGCCGACGCCGGGAAAGATGAAGGGCGACGGCTCACGGTCCATCCGCTTCGCCAGTTTTTCGGCCTCGGCCATTTGGTCGCGGATAATGTCAACGGCCATTGCCGGCAATGGAAGAGTGTGGCCGTTCGCGTTCTTCACCCGCTCGGGCGGAAGAACCCAAAGCGAGCGGTCGAGATCCAACTCGCCGCGTGTCATCCCGCTCGTCTCACCTACGCGGGCGCCCAGGATGAGACAGAGCCGGATCACTCGACGCGTCCCTTCCCACATGTCAGCTTTTGACAATGCTGCCCACATTGTGCGAATTTCGTCGACGCTCAGCACGCGATCCCGCTCTACAGGCTTTGCCGGCGGCTGCATGCCTTCCATCAAGTTCGCATCGAGATCGCCGCGGCCACGAGCCCAGCGAACCATGGCACGAAGATCCTCGAAAACGCGGACCGCTTCCGTCGCTGCCCCCCGGTCGGTAATCGCGTCGATTGCCTTCGTCAGATCGCGTCGATGAAGTGCGGCGAGTTTCATTTCGCCGATGGGCCTCGTTACATTTTCCGGGTCGTCGATCTTCCGGCCTTCCGCGTCCCTGCCGCTGACATTCTTGCGCAGCCTGCGCGCGATTTCGTCTCCGCTCCGATTCTTCGAAGCCCGTCGAGCAAGATAGTTCTCGACAAGATCGGTGACCGACATGGAAGCCGCTTCGGCGCGCTTCTCGGCAATCGGGTCGAGACCGTCGGTGACATCACCCCGTGAGCCCTTTGCCGCCTCCCGAGCCTTTGCCAGCGACAGATCGGGATACCGACCGAGTTTCAACCAAGCGCGCTTATCGGTGCCAGGCTTTGTGAAGACGAGGAAGAATGCCTTTGCACCACCCGCCGACACGCGCAGACACAAACCAGTAGTGCTCGAGTCGAAAAAGTCGGTCTTTCTCCCCTCTCTTACCTTTGCGGCTTGGCAGAAACGATCCGTAAGCGCTACCTTCGGCATGATGCCTCCGACCAACCGGTTTCCATGATCTACGGATTGATCTACGCCAGAACGCGCGCTTTGTCGATACAGGTTGAGACAAATCGACGCGGCCTGAGGCACTTTATGGTAGCGATATCAGTTGGTTGGTCATTTCAACGTGTTGCAATCAAGTGCTTTAAACATCGGTGGAAAACCTCTGTTAACCGGTTGGTCGCTGGTTCGAATCCGGCCCGGGGAGCCAACATCTACGCTGCGGTGCGATGCGGCCGCGGACCTATTCAATTTCCCTGTAGGATCATGCGCTTCGCTCCAGCCGGCGCGATGGGGAAGAAAGTTGTGGCCAACCTTCGCGCAAGCATCGACGCGATGTTCTGGTTATAACTAACGCTTCGAGTTGGATACCGGACCTCGACCTATGCCTTTCCTGCTGCGCCTATCGAGATTCAGGAATGAGCCGCTATCGACCACGCCCCTGAGTACAATATGACGAAGGGAACATCACGATCCCGACGGATCCCGATGCCGCAACGCGTCGACAATGATCTTGAACGCAGGAAGGTTTTGGCGGCGGCTCGGATAATAGAGAAAATAGCCATCGAAGAAGGGTGACCAGTTGTCGAGGACCTTCACCAGCAATCCTGAGACGACGTGCCGCTCCACGATGTTCTCGGGAACATAGGCGATGCCATAGCCACTCACTGCAGCGTCGATCATGGCGTAGGAGTTGTTGAAGGTAAGTTGACCGTCCACACGGACACGCAGCGCCTGTCCATCCTTCTCGAACTCCCATGCGTACAGACCACCGGCGGTTTCGTGACGCATGTTGATGCAGACGTGCCGGACCAGATCCTGCGGATGCACAGGCACGCTGTGCGCCGCGAAGTATCGCGGCGAAGCCACGGCGACTAAGCGCCAGTCCGGGCCGATGCGGACCGCGATCATGTCTTTCTCGACGCTCTCTCCAAGCCGGACACCGGCATCAAAACCTTCCTCGACAATGTTGCGGAAGGTGCTGTCCAGGATCAGTTCGACGCCGATGTCGGGATAGCCGCTGAGGACCGGCTTAAGCTTCGGCCAGACGACGCTTTCGAGCGCGTGGTCGGACAGGGTCAACCTGATCGAGCCTGACGGCTTTTCGCGGAGCGCCATCAGCGCTGTGATCTCGTCTTCGATTTCACCAATGCGCGGGGTGATCGTCTGTAGCAGCCTTTCGCCCGCAAAGGTCGTCGCGACATTACGCGTCGTGCGGGTCAGAAGGCGTATGCCCATGCGTGTTTCGAGCTGCTTGATCGTGTGACTGAGCGTCGATTGCGCGACGCCGAGCTTTGCCGCCGCCTTGGTGAAGCTGCGCTCTTCTGCGACAGCCTGAAACCACGTCAACTGGTTGAGATCGGTTCTGGCCATGAAGTTTCTCTCTCCGTCGCTTGCAGCGGATTATTCGATATAGTCGATAGGTTCATGCCGATTTATATGGGTAATCGCTTTATGGCAAAACCATTAGGTTTGCACTGCAACAATGCATTACCGCGATGTCGGTGATTTGGATGACATGGATGTCGCAAAATGCGGCCGAGGCCGCCGGCAAGCCTGATGGTCGCGGCGATCCAGGCTTCGATCCTTCTGGGCGCGGTAGTCGGAGGGGTGCTGCTGTATGGTCTGACGATCTCCGCGATCTTCATCGGCAGCTTGGTTCTGGCCGGCTTCGCAATCGCGCTGATCGGCAACGGTCGGCGTCTGCTCAAACTCGAAGAGGACTGGCCAAAGTGGCGAGTGGTTCAATTCCAACCCAAACTTACAGGAGATCGGAAATGCCTTTGAATACCCCTGATACGAAAATACCAGCGCGTGAAATCCACCGGCGGGAGCTTTTGAAGCTGACCGGCTCCGGCATCGCCGCCTTCAGTGGGGCGTCACTCTTCAACTTTCCCTTCGCAAAGGCTCAAGACATGTCAAACGGTGCAAACAATTTCTATACAAGCGGTCAGGTGACGCTGGAGAAAGTGACCTTCAAAAGCCAATACCAGATGAATATTGCGGGAAATCTGCTCGTTCCCAAGAACCTCGACCGCAATGCACGTCATCCGGCCATCGTCGTCGGCCATCCAATGGGCGCGGTGAAAGAGCAAAGCGCGACCCTCTATGCCACCAAGATGGCCGAGCAGGGCTTCATCGCCATGGCGATCGACCTGCCATTCTGGGGCGAGAGCGAGGGCGAAGCCCGACAGATCGTTTCACCGGATGTCTACGCCGAGGCGTTCAGCGCGGCGGTGGACTTCCTCGGGACACACGCGTTCGTGGACCGCAACCGCATTGGCGCGATTGGTGTCTGCGGCAGCGGCAGCTTCGTCATCAGCGCAGCCAAGATCGACCCGCGCATGCGCGCCATCGCCACGGTCAGCATGTATGACATGGGCGCGGCGAACCGAAACGCACTCAATCACTCGCTAAGCGTCGAGCAACGGAAGCAGATCATCGCAGCGGCCGCCGAACAGCGCTACTCCGAATTCGAAGGCGGCCAAGTCCAGTATACGGGCGGCACTGATCTCGAACTGACCGCGTCGACGCATCCCATCCAGCGCGAGTTCTACGATTTCTATCGGACACCCCGCGGAGAGTTTACCCCGGCGGGTGTCTCCGACCAGATAACGACTAAGCCGACGCTGACCAGCAACGTCAAATTCATGAACTTCTACCCGTTCAATGACATCGAGACGATCTCGCCGCGCCCAATGCTGTTCATCAGCGGCGATCAGGCGCATTCGAGGGAATTCAGCGAGGAAGCCTACAGACTGGCAGCCGAGCCCAAGGAACTGGTTTGGGTCCAGGGCGCCGGTCACGTCGATCTCTACGACCGTGTGGACCTGATTCCGTTCGACAGGCTTACCAGCTTCTTCAATCAGCACCTCTCCGCGTGAGTGACGAGATGGAGCCTGTGTTTGCTGGGGCGGGCTCCATCTGCCTAGAAAACGGAGGAATGACCCGTGCTGAAATCACTGCTGAGCGCTGGCGTTATTGCATTTGGAATGGTTGGCCCACAATGGCTCGAGAACGTATTCGCATTTCATCAGACTGGGGCGAGGTCACGGCCGATCTTGCCGATAACGAAGCCGCAAAATCTCTTGCTCAGATGTTGCCGCTTACCATTGAGATGAGCGACCACCTTCGCCAGGAGAAGACCGGTAATCTACCGGCTCTATTGCCGGAACAGAGACGGCAGCGCGACTTCTCGGTCGGCACGCTCGGGCTGTGGAGTTCCGATCGTTTCGTGATCTACTATCGGAATGGTCGCGTCCCGTCGCCCGGCATCGTTGTGCTTGGGAAGGTCGCCGGCGATGTTTCGATCTTTGATCGTCCCGGTTCCGTCACGGTGAGAATTGAACGTGCTGGCTGAGGCGTGTGCAGCGCGGTGGCATCACGGGAACAGCGGCATAAGCCGGGTGCGGATTTCGACAGCGCCTGCCCCTGCGGTCACAGACGCCACGACCGGCATGGAGCACCTCCTTGCCACGCGGCGATCCGCTCCCTGATTTCCCTCGTGATCGTACTGATCCTCAGGCAGCGTTCAACACTGCCGCGCGATACCGTCCGTAGCCGACCTTCACGAGCAATCCTCCTCGGCCCGCCGGCAACGAGTAGCGCCTCAGTGCGATCACGGTCACGTTTCGTTTCCTGTGCGCTTGCGGCGAATCCTGGCGTCGTCCGATCGCGAACTCGTAGTTCTCAGCTTCATCTTTCATTTGCCGGACGACATTGCCAGTCGCAAGGCCGCCCTGCCATGGAAAGCCGCCTGCCCTAGATTGGACAGCGGCGCGGCAATGTTCTCAATGTAGGCCGCCCAAGCCAATCTGAATTACGGGAATTACGGAATTACGGTGATACTTTTTGCGGCGGCATTCAGGGCCTTTTCCGCCGCAAATCTCAAATGCGCTTTTTTAGCCTTCCCTGACCGGCAGCGCCTTTTCACGGGAATCGACCGCCCTATTTTCGCCTCGACAGGTGGGTGGCTGCTTGCTGGACGAGTCCTTGCGGCGAGTACGGCATGTGCTTCGAGGTACCCCCACATGAACTTCCACGATCGGCACCAATTAAGGTTGCGGGTGAACGGAGAGGATCACAGCCTTTCCGATCTCGATCCCCGCGTCACGCTGCTCGACCTGCTGCGCGAGCGGCTTCATCTGACCGGAACGAAAAAGGGATGCAATTTCGGCGAGTGCGGCGCCTGCACCGTGCATCTCGACGAACGGCGTGTGAATGCCTGCATGATACTTGCCGTGTCCTGCGAGGGACGCGAGGTCACGACGATCGAAGGCCTGGCAAACGGCGATGCGCTTCATCCCGTGCAGCAGGCGTTCATCGATCATGATGGGTTCCAGTGCGGATTCTGCACGCCCGGACAGGTGATGTCGGCGGCGGCGCTGATTGAGGAGGGACATACCGGCTCCGATGCCGAGATCCGCGAATGGATGAGCGGTAATCTGTGCCGCTGCTCGGCCTATCCGCAAATCGTCGAGGCGGTGCGCGCGGCGGCCGGGAGGGTGAGCCAATGACCCCATTCGTCTACGCGCGCGCCGATAGCCTGGGCGACACGATCGCGGCCGGTGCCGCGCCGGACAGCGCCTTTCTCGCCGGCGGCACCGAATTGCTCAATTGGCTGCGCCTTGGAATTGCCGGGCCGGCGCGGATCATCGATATCTCCCGCCTCGATGGGCTGGATCAGATCGAGGCACTGCCAGGCGGCGGCTTGACGATCGGCGCGCTGATGCATCTCAACGATGTCGCGCAGCATGCGCTGGTGATGCGCGATTATCCGGTGTTGAGCCAGGCGATCCTCAACGCAGCGTCGCCGCAGCTGAGAAACCTCGCAACGATAGGCGGCAATCTGCTGCAGAAGACGCGCTGCGCCTATTTCCGTGCCGAAGAGCAGCTGCCATGCAACAAGCGTCAGCTCGGCTCCGGGTGCTCCGCATTGCATGGCATCAACGACAATCACGCGATATTCGGCTGGACCGAGGATTGCGTCGCCACCCAGCCATCCGACCCGGCCGTGGCGCTGGCAGCACTTGATGCGGTCATCGTCACCGCGCACCGCAGCGGCGGCCGGCGCATTCCGGCAGCCGAATTCCACCTGCTTCCCGATACGCGGCCCGAGGCGGACAATGTGTTGCAGCAAGGCGAACTGATCACGGCAATCGAGCTGCCGGCAGCGGCACCGCGATCGGCTTACCTCAAGGTGCGCGAGCGCGAATCCTACGAATACGCCATCGTCTCCGCCGCCGCTGTGCTGGAGATGGACGGCCAAACTATCCGTCGGGCGGCCCTGGCGTTGGGGTCCGTCGCGCTGCGGCCGTGGCGGCTGAGCGCCGCCGAGGAGCAGCTCGCCGGTGCCGAAATCGGCGATCGCGAGGCGTTGAGCACCGCTATCGAGCAATCCTTCGCCGAAGCGCGTCCCTTGTCGCAGAACGCCTACAAGATCGAACTGGCCAAGACCGCCGCTTTGCGGGCGATCGAAAGAGCAGCGAGGATGCCGTCATGATGATCAGCCAGCCTGTTGCCCGCCCTGACGGCGGCGCCAAGGTGACCGGCCGCGCCCGCTATGCGGCCGACTATTTCGCCCCCGACCTGCTCTATGCGGTACTCGTGACCGCGCCCGTTCCGGCCGGCCGCGTGACGTCGATCATGGTCGACGACGCGCTCGCCGAGAAGGGCGTCGTGCGTGTGCTCACGCATGAGGACATGCCAAAATTCGGCCGGTTCGCATCGCCGAGGGCCGAGCCCGATACGCAGATGCAGCAGGCCGAAGGCCCGCCGGCCGCGCAGAGCTTCATGCCCATGCAGGGCGACGAGATACGTCACGAGGGTCAGCCGCTTGCCATTGTGCTGGGCGAGACGCTGGAGGCGGCGGAGGCCGGCGCCCGCCGCGTCGCATTGCGCTACGAGTTCGCCGAGCCGGAATTGCCGGCACCGCCGGAGTGGACCGCCATCGACAAGGCTGCGGTCGTGCCGAGGGAGAGCGGCTTCCTGTTCCTGGAGCCGACGTTTACGAAGGGCGAGGTCGACCGCGGGCTTAGCGACGCCGCCGCCACGGTCGAAGCCGTCTATTTGCAGCCGTCGCGCCATCACAACGCCATGGAGCCCTCGGCGACACTCGCTGAGTGGAATGACGGAGAGCTGACGCTGCACGATGCCACGCAGCACGTCTACGGTGTCCGCCAGGTGCTTGCCGCCCGCATGAATGTCCCGGCCGAGAAGGTCCGCGTGATTTCCCGCCATACCGGCGGCGGCTTCGGCGGCAAGGGTTGGATCTGGCCGCATCAGGTGCTGGCCGCCGCCGCTGCGCGCATCATGCAGCGCCCGGTCAGGCTGGCGCTAAGCCGCGCCAACGCCTATTCCTGTCTCGGCTATCAGCCGCGCATGGCGCAGAAGATCGTGCTGGCGGCGGACAGCTCGGGCAAGCTGACCGCCGTGCAACAGGACGTGATCAACCTGACCACCGTGAGCGACGATTTCGTCGAGTTCGCCACCGAAGCCTCGAAGGGTCTCTACGCCACGCCGGCGATGCGTCTCAGCCAGCGCGTCGAGCGCGCGAACGTCGCCATGCCGACGGCGCTGCGCGCGCCGGTCGAGGGTCCAGGCACCTGGGCCCTCGAAAGCGCGATGGACGAGCTCGCCCACCGCCTGGGCGTCGATCCGCTCGACCTGCGTCTGATCAACCATGCGGACACGGATCCGGCCACCGGCCAGCCCTGGTCATCGAAGAAGCTGCGCGAGGCCTATGAGGAAGGCGCCCGCCTGTTCGGCTGGCGCGAGCGCCCGCGCAAGCCGCAACGCGACGGCGATTGGCTGATCGGCTACGGCATGGCGACCTGTACCATGGGTTGTTTCCGCCACCCGACGCCTGCAGCCGAGGTCAGGCTGCACAGGGACGGCACGGTGCTCATCCGCACCGGCACGCAGGACATAGGGACCGGAACACTCACCATCTTTCCGCAGATCGCAGCCGACGTGCTGGGCCTGCCGATGGAGAAGATCGAGTTGGAAATGGGCGATACGCAGCTGCCGGAGGCGGGACCGACCTATGGCTCGTCATCGACCATGGGGGTGGGCGCGGCGGTGCTTGCCGCCGCCGAAGATGCGCGTTCGCAGCTTGCCCGTCTTGCCAATCTGCTGCCGGACGAGGTGGAGATGCAGGACGGCAAGATTCGCCGCAGGGGCGCTGCCGGCGGTCAGACGATCGCCGATGTGATGAGCCATACCGACATCGGCGAGATCGTCGGCTCCGGCTCGTTCGATCCGGCGCAGCATGGCAAAGGCCTCGCCATGCGCACTTTCGGCGCGATTTTCATGGAGGTCGGCGTCGATCCGGGGCTCGGCCTGCTCAGGCTCCGTCGCGCCGTCGGCAGCTACAGCGCCGGGCGCATCGTCAATCCCCGCACCGCACGCAGCCAGATGACGGGCGGCATCATCTGGGGCTGGGGCATGGCGGCCATGGAGCAGAGCAGGCACGAACCGGTGCTTGGGCGGTTCCTGTCGAAGAACCTTTCCGGGGTCGCCATTCCGGTCAACGCCGACATTCCCGGCGACATCATAATCCACTTCGTCGATGAGGTGGACGAGCATGCCAGCCCGATCGGCGGCAAAGGCATCGGCGAACTCGGCGCCACCGGCGTTGCCGCTGCTGTTGCCAACGCCGCCTTCGACGCCACAGGCAAGCGGATCCGGGAGTTGCCGATCACGCCGGAAAAACTGCTGTCGAAGGATCGGCCCGCGGAAGCGTCTGCTCGACCAGGTTGACGTAATAGCGCATCACCGTCGGCACGACCTCGTCGTTGAAAACGTAGCGGTCGCCATGCAGGCCTTTGCCCGGGCCAGCCTCGCCGGCGCCGATCCAGGCATAGCAGCCGCCGGCGTCGCGGATCATGAAAGCGAAATCCTCGCAGCCGAGACTGGGGCTGAACTCGGTCAAGACATTCTCCCGGCCGACGACGGGAGCGGCGGCCTCGACGGCGCGGGCCGTCGCATCCGCCGTATTGATCAGCGGCGGATAGCCCTTCCTGTAGTCGAGCCTGGCCTTGAGCGAATGCGCGGCGGCAATACCTTGTGCGATCTCGCCGATCAGCCTCTCGCAATGGTCGGAAAGGCCGTGCTCGAAGAAGCGGCAGGTGCCTTGCAGCCAGACCTTGCCCGGCACGATGTTGCCGACATTGCCGCCATGGATCTGCGTGATGCTGACGACAAGCGCGCTCTGCGGGTCGACCGAGCGGCTGACGATGCGCTGGACGGCTTGCACGAAGGCGCTGGCGGCCAGGATCGGGTCGTCGCCGAGCTGCGGCATCGCGGCATGCGCGCCAAGACCCTCGAAGGTCAGCTCGAAATTATCGACGGCCGCCATTTGCGGCCCGACGCGGGCGGCGATCGTCCCCAGCCTGATGCCCGGCCAGTTGTGGACCGCATAGACCGCTTCGACCCGAAAGCGCTTGAACAGGCCGTCCTCGATCATGCGCATGCTGCCGCCCTCGTTTTCCTCGGCCGGCTGGAAGATGAAAGTGACGGCGCCGTCGAAGGCGCGCGATTGACTGAGCAGTTTGGCGGCGCCGAGCAGCATGGCGGTGTGGCCGTCATGGCCACAGGCGTGCATCACGCCCTCTCTCCTCGAAGCATAGGGCAAGCCGGTTTTCTCCAGCACCGGAAGCGCGTCGAGCTCGGCGCGAAGGCCGATGGCGCGTGCGCCGCCACCGCTGCGCAGGACACCGACGACGCCGGTGCCGCCGATCCCCTCATGCACCTCGTCGACGCCGAAAGAGCGCAGTTTCTCTGCAACGAAACGGGCCGTTTCGTATTCATTGAATGCGAGCTCCGGATTGGCATGGAGATGGTGCCGCCAGCCTATAACCTCTGGTGTCAGCGCAGCGACGGGGTCATTATGCAACATGATGCCTCCTTTCCGCCGACAAAAAGCGGCTTGGTTTGCCAGCCATAGAAGGCCCGGCGAGAGGCGTCTTGAACCGGATTGACCATGGCAAGGACAAACGAAGCGGCAGAGACCGGGAAATACTGGCGCCATCCGTGTTTTCCCGACCTGGGCCTGCTCGAGGCGCGCTTCACCCGGCACCGCTACGACCTGCACACGCACCCGACCTATGTGATCGCCCTGATCACCTCTGGCTGCGAGCGCATTCGCATCGGCCGCAAAAGCGTTCTCGCTCCGGCAGGCACCATTGCCGTCGTCAATCCCGAGGAGTGGCATGACGGCGAACGCGGGGCGGATGAAGGCTGGGCCTACCGGACGTTTTATCCTTCGGTGCCGCTGATGAGCGCGCTTGCCCGCGAACTCGGCCGCGACGGCGCTCCGGTGTTTTCGCGCGCGACGATCGAAGACAGCAGTCTCGCCGCAGCATTGACGGCAGCGCACCAGGACTCGACATCCCCGGACACGATAACGGCCGAGACATCCCTGCTCGTGGCGCTGCGACGGCTGATCGTTCGCCATGGCGATTCGAGCGGACAGGCCGAAGAGATCGAAAGCTCCGGATCACAGCGAAGATTTTCGATCTACCGCGATCTTGTCGAAAGCGAGCTTGGCTCACGGCTCGATCTCAAGCGGCTTGCCGGCGCGGCTGGCGTGACCCGGTTCCAGGTCATCCGCGACTTCAACAAGGCAATTGGCCTGACGCCGGCGGCCTATATCCGCGACCGGCGATTGCGCCGGGCGAGCACGCTGATCGAACAGGGATTTGGCCTTGCCGACGCCGCCATCGCGGCCGGTTTCGCCGACCAGAGCCATCTGTCCCGTACATTCCGGGCCATGCATGGCATGACGCCAGGCATGTTCAGAAAAGCGGGATAAACGCTGCTGGACAGGACAAGCTTGCGCGCCAATGCCCGCTGCGCAATGCTGGCGCAGCTCGGGGGGAATCATGCGAAAAATCTTGGTATCGACGCTGCTCGCTGCTGCACTGTTTGCAAACAACGCTCAGGCGCTCGATGCCAGCGGCACGCCGGTTGTCGTGACCCCGCTTGCCTCTCGCACCGAGACCGCGTCCGGCCAGCCGATCACGCTGCCGCAGAAGAACGTCCAGGTCCTGGTCTCGGCCTATCAGATCGCGCCGGGCGCGACCTTGCCGGTCCACAAGCATCCGTTTCCGCGCTATGCCTATGTCGAGGCCGGCACGCTTCAGGTCACCAATGTCGAGACCGGCAAGAGCAACACCTATCAAACAGGTGATTTCATCATCGAGATGATCGGGCAATGGCATCAGGCGACCAATGTCGGCGCCGACCCGGTCAAGCTGCTGGTCATCGACCAGGTCGAAGAAGGCACCAAGAACACGGTGTTGCGCCAGTAGCTGCCAGGTCTGAGAACGGCGTCCGGGGCGGATCCAGCACAGCGCGTAACAGACGTCAGAACGCGAACCCCTCCGGCAAATTGTGATTCCAATAGCCTTCCTCGACAAGTTCACTTATGCGCCAGCCCTCGGACGTGCGTACGACGCGGTCTCGATACCAAAGCCCCTGGAAGAAGACCTGCCTTTTGCCTTCGCCGAGGTCTACCACCATCGGGCATGAACAATGCACGCGCGCGCTGGCCTCGTCCCCTCGGAGATCCAGAAGGATTGTCGAAATGGCGTGCTGCGAGATCAATATCTTGGAAAGGGCGCCTTTCATGTAAGCAACATGCTCATCCACACCGCTCCTGATTCCACCTGTTACAGTGTCGTCAAGCAAGGCATCGGGTGTGAATATTTTGCGATAGGCTTCCCAGTCGCGATCGTCCACCGCATAGCAATAGCGAACAAGCAGCTGTTCGATCTCAAGCCTATCGGAAACCTCCTGCAATGAAAGGGTCATGTCCTGTCTCCGCGGTTGGCGGCACTAATGCCGCATGCGCCAAGCCTGCCCCGACATTTCGATCAATATTCACGTTGCCGATGCTCCGAGCAACCTCGCCGCGCGACTGGGCATGCGCAAACCCGAACACTCATTTGGCCTCCGCCTTTACCCGGCCGGCAGCGGCGGCCAGCACGGCGCGATCCCCCTCTTCGTACAAGCGGCGGATGGAGATTGCCTTGACGCGCCAACCTTCCGGCGTCCGCACCAGCCGGTGGAGGTAGCTGCCACCGACCGTCCAGAACCGCCCGCCGATCCAGTGGGTTGCGCGGACATGGCTGCGTGCGACCGCGTCATTGCCCGCGCCCTCGACGGTGATGTTGGTGATGAGGTGCTGGGTGGCGTCGAAGCCCGGCAGCAGCCCTTGCCACTGCGCGATCAACGCGTCGCGGCCGCTAGTCGTGACCTTGCCGCCGAAGAGGCTGGTGTAGTCGGTCGTGACACGGGCTGCGAGATAGGATCTGACCCGGTTCCATTCACGCAGATCGGCATAGAGGCCGATCCCGGCAATCGCCTCGGCGATTGCGATCCTGTCTTTGACCGTCAGCGCATCTCCCGGAGCGCTCGAGGCGGGCGCCGAGACGGCGGAAATCATCGCAGCGGAAACCGCCGAGGCCAGGACATGCCGGCGCGTGACGAGGCTCATTGTCCCGCCTCCCCCGCACTGCCCAGCGTCGCGCGGAAGTGCGCGGCGACGGCATCGCTTGCGGCCTCCACCGGCGCGGCACGATCGTAGAAATCGAATTGGGTGACGTTGTCGAGCCACAGCTCCCGCCTGGAACTGTTCAGCCGCGTGTAGAATTTGTGCGCCCCCTTCGGAATGGCAGCCGCCTCGCTGTGCACCATCAAAAAAGGCTGGCGCAGGCGCGGAGCAGCCTGGATGGCGTCGAACGTCAGCCAGCCGCGCCAGAACGCCGGATCGGCCTCGTTGCGCCAGGCCGGGATCATGCCGCGATCGGGTTCGGTGTAGTAAGGCACCTTGAACATGATCGCGCGCTCGTCGGTCAGGCTCGCGGCCGGAAGGAATGCCTGTCTGCCGGTGCGGCGATATTCCGCCTCTGCCGCATCGCTCGTGGCTTCAAGCCTGGCGACGCCATGCCTGCCGCCATAGGCCTGCTCGACCACTTCGGCATCCTGTAACCAGGGCGCAACGAGGGCGACCGATTTGATCGCCGCGTTTTCGGCGGCGGCGGTGACCATATAGCCGGAGCTGGCGCAAATGCCGAGCCCGCCGATGCGGTCCTGATCGGCTTCGGGCCGGCTCGAGAGATAGGCGACCGCCGCTTCGATGTCGGCGATCTTGGCCCTAGGATCCTCGTACTGGCGGCGTAGGCCGCCGCTTTCGCCCCAACCGCGAAAATCGAAGGTCAAGGCGACGAAGCCACGATCGGCCATCTCGCGGGCGTAGCGGGCCGGCATCTGTTCCTTCACCGTCATCCAGGCGCCGGTCACGACCAGCGCCGGCCGAGGTTTTGCCGCGTCCATATCCTCCGGCAGATAGAGCTCGCCGACAAGCTGCTCACCATGCGAGGAGAATGTGACGTGCTCGACGCGCGGTGCGGCGACGGCATTGGTGACGGCAAGCGCGGCGGTGGTTGCTACGGCAAGTGTCAGGGTTTTAAACATCGCAAGTCTCCTTTGGCTTGGAGTGAGAAGCGCTGCGCGTTGCGAGAAAGACCGCCGTCTCAGCGCTCGCCAGCCAGTCGGCCGGGCAGCGGCTTCAGCGGGTAATGCGCCCAGTAGAAAGCGTCCGACTGGTACATGTCGGTCAAAAAATTCTGTGCCTCGGCGATCTTGCCGTCCTTGATGCGGAACATCAGCGCGTAGAACTGGTCGATCTCGGGACCTGAGCCGACATTCGACCAGCCGCGATGGACGTCGACAACGAGGTCGCCTTGCGCCTGGAAGAAGATCGGCTCGGCCTTGAACTTGCCATCGGCCAGGCCGCGGAAGAAGGCGACCACCTCGTCCGGCCCGCGCTTGTCGCCGGCGAGCGGATGATGGCCGGGAATGCGCCACACGATATCAGGCGCGAGGAAGGGCCGCACGGCCTCGGGATTACCGGTCGCGTAAGCTGCGTAATAGCCTTTGATGAGCTGGATATTGCGGTCTTCCAGTGGCCCGCTGTGCGCCGGGGCGGCAGACACCGCCAGAAGAGTGCCGGCGGCGAGTAAAGCAAGCCTGGTCATCGGTCCTGTCTCCTTGCCTGTTCGAGCCGTTCCCAACACCGAGGCCCGTTCGTCAGACCCAACATGACGCCTTTCGTTCGCCGGAAAAACCGGTAGAATTCGATAGGGCTATTTGGAAAATCCTTACAATGCGCCTCGACCAGTTCAGCGGCATCGTCGCCTTCATCAAAGTCGCCGAGGCCAAAAGCTTCACCCGCGCCGCCGCCGAGCTCGGCGTCGCTCCGGCCTCGTTAAGCGAGGCGATCAAGGGGCTCGAGGAGCGCCTGGGGGTGCGGCTGCTCAACCGGACGACCCGCAGCGTTGGCTTGACCGAAGCTGGCGCTGAATACCTCGACCACGTGCGCCCGGCAGCCGAAGATATCTGGGCGGCTGGCGCGGCACTGCGCGAAGCTCGCGACCGTCCCGCCGGCACGCTGCGCCTCAGCCTGCCGTGGATCGCCGCGCCGCTGCTGATAGAGCCACTGATGCGGCCGTTCATGGATGCTTATCCCGAAGTGCGGCTTAGTCTAATTTTCGACGACAGCTTCGTCGACATCGCCGCCGAGGGCTTCGATGCCGGCCTGCGCATCGGCGAGCTTCTCGAGAAAGACATGATCGGCGCGCGTCTGGGCGGGCCACTGCAGATGGTCGTGGTGGGCAGCCCCGATTATCTGGCGCGCAAAGGCACACCGAAGCGGCCGGCCGACCTCGCCGCCCATCGCTGCATCGCATTCGCCCTCACCCGCACGCGCGCGATTTCGCCCTGGGAGTTCACCGTGGATGGACGCGAAGTCGCATTCACGCCGGACGCATGTCTGGTCGTGAACACACTTCCGCTGTGCATTACCGCCGCCGCGCAAGGGCTGGGCCTCGCCTTCGCGGTCGAGGGCCTCGCCGCGCCGCTTCTCGCCTCAGGCGCGCTGGTCAAGGTGCTGGAGCCTTTCTGTCCCGCTTACGAGCCGCTCCACCTCTATTATCCGAGCCGCCGCCTCGTACCGCCGAAGCTGCGGGCCTTCATCGACTTCGTCCGCGCGAACGCTCACGAGTTGCGGATCTGACGTGCCGTTGCGAAAAGCGAGCCCCGTTCAGCCCCAGGCGCCGACAATCTGCCTGGTGGTTGCGTTGAGCCGGTTGAATGCGTTGATCAGGGCAATCTGGACGACCAGGGCGGCAAGCGCATTTTCGTCATAGTGCCGGGCGGCCTCGTCCCAGACTGCATCCGGCACCGGATCCGGCCGATCGGCCAACCGGGTTGCCGCCTCGGTCAGTGCCAGCGCGGCGCGTTCGGCGTCGGTGAAGTAGGGTGTCTCCCGCCATGCGGACACGGCAAAGATGCGCTCGTCCTTTTCGCCGGCCTTCTTCAATTCGCGCGCATGCATATCGACGCAGAGGCTGCATCCGTTGATCTGGCTGACGCGTAAATGGACGAGCTTGCGCGTCACATAGGACAGGTCGGCCGTCTCCGTCGACTTGTCCAGCGCGAGCAGTGCCTGCAAGGCGCCGGGAATGAGCATCACCGGGTTTTTCAACCGTGCTTGCATGGTGGTCTCCTTAGGCGTGTTTCTGCCGGCCGCACATTTAGCTTTCGGTCGGCTGTGCTGTTAATCAATCAATAACTCGCTGGCTATGAATCGACATATAGCTGAACGGTTATGGATGTGTCAAGCGGCAAAATTGGAGCACCGCCGGCCGCCCTGTCGCGTGTTGAGCCAACAGTTCCGGCTTTCATCGCACCATGCCCGATGCTACCGCTGGGCAGCTGAAATCATCGACGGATCGCCTATGATCGAGACCGAACGCCCTCGCCTGCCGCTGATCGAGATCTGCGTCGAAGGCATAGACGGCCTGCTGGCCGCGCAAGCCGCCGGCGCCGACCGTGTCGAGCTCTGTGCCAGCCTGATCGAGGGCGGCATCACACCGAGCTTCGGCACGGTGCGCACGGCGCTCGAGCTGGCGACGATCCCCTTCCACGTCATCGTGCGGCCGCGCGGCGGCGATTTTCTCTATGGCGAAGCCGAATATCGTTCGATGCTCGCCGATGTCGGCGCGCTTGCCGAGCTCGGCGTCGCCGGTGTCGTCGTCGGTTGCCTCACTGCCGACGGCACCATCGACGAACAGCGCATGAGCGAATTGGTTAAGGCGGCGGGAAGCTTGAACGTCACCTGCCACCGCGCTTTCGACATGACCCGCGATCCGACAGAGGCGCTGGAAGCGCTGATCCGCTGCAAGGTCGGCCGCGTGCTGACCAGCGGCCAGCGCGACACGGCGCTCGAGGGCGCTGACCTGCTCGCCGATCTTGTCAGGCAGGCCGGCGACCGCATCATCATCCTCGGCTGCGGCGGGCTTGATCCCGAGAACATCGGCAAGGTGCGGAGGAAAACCGGGTTGAGCGAAATGCACTTCGCCGCGCTCAAGGACGTGCAGAGTGCCATGCGTTACCGCAACCCGAAAGTCGGCATGGGCGGCACCGACCTCGACCGCGAATACCGCAACACCGTGACCGACGAGGCGCTGGTGGCGGCGACCATCGCAGCCGCCCGGCTGTGATCCTGGAAGATCGAACAACATGATCGAAGTGCGTTTGCCGATCGAACGGGTTTCGCCGCGTGATGAGTCCGCAATCCTCGCGCTCAACAACGAGCATGCCGCCGAATTGTCGTGGCTCGAACCCGAGCGCCTGTCCTTCCTGCTCGCCGAAGCGTTTTACACGCGCCGCATCGGTACGCTCGAAGCCTTCATCATGACCTTCGACCAGGACGCCAGCTACGACAGCCCGAACTTCCTGTGGTTTCGCCAGCGTTACCCGCGGTTCGTCTATGTCGATCGCGTCGTGGTCGCCGCCGCAGCGCGCGGGCGCGGCCATGCCCGCCGGCTGTACGAGGATCTGTTCGAGCAGGCGTCACGCGCGGGCCAGGCGATCGTCACCTGCGAAGTCAATGCCGAGCCACCCAATCCGGCTTCGGACGCCTTCCATGCCGCACTCGGCTTTGCGGAAGTGGGCGACGCGGTAATCCACGGCGGCAGGAAAGTCGTGCGGTATTATGCAAGACGGATCGCCGGCTGAACGGCGGGCGCCGTTCGCCCTACCAATTGCGGTTCAGCCAGGAGCGGGCCGGCTTTTCGATGATGTAGTAGCTGCACAGCGCGCAAGCGAACGCCGCCGTAAGCATCAACCACGGCGAACTGCCTTTTATGTCGACGAATTGATAAAAGGGCTGCTGCCAAAGATAGAGCGAATACGACCACAGCCCCAGCATCGTCATCGGCAGGGACGATAGAAACCCGGTCAGATACCGGCTGCCGAAGTCGAGCGAATTGACGGCGAGTGCCAGCAGCGGCACCGCGACCAGATAATGGATCGGGGTTGGCACGGCAGCCATGAAAAGGAGCACAGCCAGTACTGAGGCCGCCAGGGCGACATGTGGCCCCTTGAACAGCGCCGGCAGCCTGTCGTCGGCCTTGAGCAGGCATATCACCGCCGACAGCAGGATCGAGGCGATGTGCACGTCGGTGCGCCAATAGGTGCCCTCGTAGCCTATTGCGAGCACCCAGTAGGAGATGGCGCCGTTTGCCATGGCCAGCACCGACAATGCACCGAGCAACGTGATGACCCGGGACCGCCCCGAGACGACGACGCTGATCAGCGCCAGGATGATATAGGCGTGCTCTTCGACGCAGAGCGACCAGATATGGTCGAGCGCGCCGGCGCGGGTGACGAGAATTCCGGCATAGTTGTAGGTGAACGTCAGCGCCGTCAGCGCCGCCTTCCACTTGAAGGCGATGAATGTGCCGGACAGGGCAACCATCGCGGCGACGACAAAAATCAGCAGTGCCGGGTAGATGCGGGAGAACCGGCGCTTGAAGAATTTCTTCAGCGGATAGTATTCGACAAACAGGATCTCGGCCATCAGCCGGCCGCTGAGCACGAAGAAGAATTCGACGCCCAGGACGCCGAGATTGATGCCGGGAACGGGGAAGAAATGGCCGATCAGCACCAGCGCGATCGACAGGCCGCGCCAGCCGTCGAGATAGGCAAGCCTGGTTCTTGCCGAGCTATCGGCGACAGGCCTGGACACGACAAGACGCGTCGCGGAGATGTCCGTCATGCCGGTCCCTTCATTGAACCTGCGAAAGGTGGGCTGGAGGCCGCATTCCTCCAGCTATATTGCAGCGCACCAGAGCTTTGTGCAAGTGCGAGATAACGACACGCCCGAAGTACGGGGGCGGACCGAAAGGGGCTGTCACGTCCGTTCCCCGAAACCAACGGTCGACAGTCTCAGGCGTTGGCGGCAGGCGCTGCGCGCCATGGCCAGCCTAACGGCAAATGGTACATCTCCATCTTGGCCGGCAGAGCAAAATGTACCGGTGATTTCCGCGGCACCGTGCGGCAGGCCTGCTCTTCCGCCATCCAATGCCTTGCCCGTTTGCCCAAATCGGCCGAATGTGCCGGGGACAGATCCACTGAACAGAGATAGTGCATGACCGGCCTCGTCCTTCCCCTGCCCGCGACCCCGTCGGTGGCCGTGGCCGGCTCGCCGGAGCGTTTTGCCGTGCGCCGGATCTTCTGCGTCGGCCGCAACTACGCCGCTCATGCCCGCGAGCTCGGCAATGACGAGCGCGACCCGCCCTTCTTCTTCACCAAGCCAGGCGACGCAGTGGTCGATGCGGCGGTCGGTTCGGGCACGATTATCCCCTACCCGCCGCTGACCCAAAACCTGCATCACGAAATCGAGCTGGTCGTCGCGATCGGCGGAGCCGGCTTCCGCATCCGGCGCGAGCGCGCGCTGGACCATGTCTGGGGCTACGGCGTCGGCGTCGACCTGACTCGCCGCGACCTTCAGGACGAGGCAAAAAAGGCGGCAAGGCCGTGGGACTGGTCGAAAGCCTTCGACCGTTCAGCGCCCTGCGGCCCGCTGGTTCCGGCGCAAAAATCCGGTCATCCCGACAAGGGCCGCATCTGGCTCGCGGTCGACGGCGAGATCAGGCAGGACGGCGACCTCGCCGAACTGATCTGGCCGGTTCCCGACATCGTCTCGATTTGCAGCGAGGCGCTAGAGCTTAAGCCCGGCGACCTGATCTTCACCGGAACACCGGCTGGCGTCGGCGCCGTCGGGCCGGGCGAAAAGATCACCGGTGGCGTCGACGGCATCGGCGAAATCGAACTGACCATCGGCCAACCGATCCGATGAGCGACATCGTCCTCCATAACTACTACCGCTCCTCGACCTCTTACCGGGTGCGGATCGCGCTGGAGATGAAGGGCCTGTCCTACGACTACGTGCCGCATCATTTGCGCCACGGCGAGCATCTCGAACCCGCCTACCTCGCGGTCAATCCGCAAGGGCTGGTGCCGGCACTGGTCCTAGACGACGGCAGGCTACTGACGCAATCGCTGGCGATCATCGAATATCTCGACGAGACCACGCCTGAGCCACCGCTGCTGCCCACGGATGCGCCTGGCCGCGCCCGCGTCAGGATGCTGGCGCAGATGATCGCCTGCGACATCCATCCGGTGAACAATCTGCGCGTGCTGACCTCGCTGCGCACACTGTTCGGCGCCGGCGACCAGGATGTCGTCAACTGGTTCCGGCACTGGGTCAACGAAGGCTTCCAGCCGCTTGAAAAGATTCTGGCTTCCTCGCCCGAGACCAAGACATTCTGCCATGGCGACACGCCGGGGCTGGCCGACATCTGCCTGGTCGCACAGGTCACCAGCAATGCCCGCTTCGGCGTCGACATGACGCCCTACCCGACGATCTCGCGCATCAATGCCGCCTGCACGGCGCTGCCGGCGTTCCAGAAGGCCGCGCCTGAGAACCAGATCGATGCCGAATAGACCGCAAATCGCAGAAGTCATGAGGAACAGCCGATGAAAGCCGTCGTCTTCGAAAAATTCGGCGAGGCGCCGACGATCCAGACCGTGCCGGATCCGACGCCGGCGCCGGAAGGCGTCGTCATCAAGGTTGAGGCCACCGGCCTCTGCCGCAGCGACTGGCATGGCTGGATGGGGCACGACGACGGTATCCGCCTGCCGCATGTGCCTGGCCACGAGCTTGCCGGCGTCGTGGCCGCGGTGGGCAACCAGGTGACCCGCTGGAAGGGCGGCGAGCGCGTCACTGTGCCGTTTGCCGTCGGCTGCGGCCGCTGCTTCGAATGCACGTCGGGCAACCACCAGGTCTGCGAACATCAGTTCCAGCCCGGCTTCAGCGCCTGGGGTTCGTTCGCCGAATATGTCGCCATCGACCATGCCGACACCAATCTCGTACGCTTGCCCGACGAGATGGAATTCGCCACCGCCGCTAGCCTCGGCTGCCGCTTCGTCACCTCGTTCCGCGCCATCGTCGATCAGGGCCGGGTGACGCCCGGCGAATGGGTTGCCGTGCATGGCTGCGGCGGCGTCGGCCTGTCGGCGATCATGATCGCCAGCGCCATGGGCGCCAATGTCGTCGCCATCGACCTCACGGACGAGAAGCTGGACTTTGCCAAAAAGATCGGCGCGGTGGCGACGATCAACGCGGCAAAGACGCCGAACGTGGTCAAGGCGGTCAAGCAGATCACCAATGGCGGCGCGCATATGTCGATGGACGCGCTCGGCCACCCCACAACCTCTTTCAACTCGATCGCGAACCTGCGCCGTCGCGGCCGCCACGTGCAGGTCGGCCTGATGCTCGGCGACCATGCCAGGCCGCAGATACCGATGGACAAGGTGATCGCATTCGAGCTCGAAATCCGCGGCAGCCACGGCATGCAGGCGTTTCGCTACCAGGCGATGATGGAGATGATCCGTACCGGCAAGCTGAAACCCGAACTGCTGGTCGGCAAGAAGATCAGCCTCGAAGAGGCGCCGGCCGCATTGATGGCGATGGGCGGCTTCGAAGGCATAGGCATCGGCGTGGTGACCAGATTCTAGATCACGCCCTGAGCCTGGATCAGCGAAACGACGCGCAGACCTCCCGCACGCAGGCTCGCAGCCAGCGTTGTGCTGGATCGGCATCGAGTCGCGGATGCCACAGCATCGAAATGGTGACCTCCTCGATATCGACCGGCAACGGGAAGCTGTACATGCCCGTGCGCGCGCCCAGCGTGTGCCGTTCGGGGACGCTGGCGATCAGATCGGAGGCGCGCGCCATGGCGAGCGTGGCCGAGAAGCTGGAAACCATGCACACGATCGTCCGCTGGAGACCGAGCAGTTTCAAGGCCTCGTCGATCGGGCCCTTTTCGCGGCCACGCCGCGAAACGCTGATGTGGCGGCCGGCCGCATAGCGTTCCGGCGTCATTGGGCCCTCGCCCAGGCTGTGACCCGTTCGCACCGCACCGATGAAGCGGTCGCGAAACAGCGCCTGAATGCGCATTTCAGGGTTCGTTTCACTGGCAACCCCGATTTCGAGGTCAACCGCCGCGCCACGCAACGACATGTCGTTCTTGTCGGATTTCGGCGCAAAACGCAGCCGCACGCCAGGCGCATCCGCTTCGACACGGGTCAGAAGACGCGGTGCGAACTCCTCGACGAAACTTTCGTTGGCGCGCAGCGTGAAGACCTTGTCGAGAGCAGAGAGGTCGAGGAGCTTGGCCGGGCGCAGCAGCGCTTCCGCATCCTGAACGACGCGGCCTACCTGTTGCTGCAACTCGAGCGCGCGCGGCGTCGCAACCAGGCCACGGCCGGCCCGGACCAACAATGGGTCGCCTGTCGCCTGGCGCAACCGCGCCAACGTCCGGCTCATCGCCGAGGGACTGAGGCGCAGCCGCCCGGCCGCGCGCGCCACACTGCCCTCGGTCAGCAGCACATCGAGGGCGACAAGCAGATTGAGATCTGGCGACGACATCGACGGACCGTAGCACAGCTCGGCCGCGATGTGGCGTTTCATGCACGAATAAGATGCAAATACTGCGCCTTCCGCCACATCAGGCGAGGGAATAGCGTCCGACAGCTCCGATTGGGGGCTGCCGGCAAAGGAGTTCACCTTGGCATTGACCGCTGAAAAGACCTGGGACGAAGTTGCCCCGGTGAGCGGCGCACGCTCGACCCGATGGGCATTGGCAAGCCTGTCGCTTTCAACGCTGCTGTCGTCGCTCGCCACCAGCATCGCCAGCGTCGGGCTGCCATCGCTGATGCAGGCGTTCGACGCATCGTTCCAGCTCGTGCAATGGGTCGTCCTGGCCTATCTGCTCGCCATCACCACCTTGATCGTCAGCGTCGGGCGGCTCGCCGACATATTCGGCCGCCGACCGCTATTGCTCGGCGGCATTGCCCTGTTCACCTTCGCATCGGTGCTTTGCGGGCTCGCGCCGACGCTCTGGCTGCTGATCGCCGCACGGGCGGCACAGGGGCTCGGCGCGGCCGTCATGATGGCTCTGACGCTGGCCTTTGTTGCCGACGCGGTTCCCCGGGATAAAACCGGCAGCGCCATGGGCCTGCTCGGCGCCATGTCGGCGATCGGCACCACGCTTGGCCCCTCCCTTGGCGGACTGTTGATTGCCAGCCTCGGCTGGCGCGCGATCTTCCTCATCAATCTGCCGTTGGGGGTGCTGGCCTTTGCGCTTGCCTGGCGCTTCCTGCCGGCCGGAAAAAAGACGCCAGATCGGCGCGGTTTCGACGGCATCGGCACGGCCTTGCTCGCGCTGACGCTAGCCGCTTATGCGCTCGCCATGACCCTTGGGCGTGGCAGTTTCGGTTCTCTCAATGTCGGCTTGCTGATTGCCGCCACCGTGGCTGGCCTGCTGTTTGTCATTGCGCAGACAAGGGTCCAGAACCCTTTGATTCAACCTGCGAGGTTC
Source organism: Mesorhizobium sp. M1365 (assembly GCF_040317865.1). Classification (NCBI taxonomy): domain Bacteria; kingdom Pseudomonadati; phylum Pseudomonadota; class Alphaproteobacteria; order Hyphomicrobiales; family Phyllobacteriaceae; genus Mesorhizobium; species Mesorhizobium sp. M1365. The sequence continues at coordinate 42,883 of NZ_JAMYLG010000025.1, read as the reverse complement.
CGCGACCAGGCGTTGAACGCAAGCCTCGCCATGAACCTGATCGTCGCCACTGTGATGATGGCGACGCTGGTGGTCGCACCATTCTATCTGTCGCGCGCGCTCGGGCTAGACGCAGCCATGGTCGGGCTGGTTCTGTCGACCGGCCCTCTGATTACCGCATTGGCGGCGCTGCCGGCCGGACGCCTGGTCGATCGTTTCGGGGCGCACCGGATGACGATCGTCGGCCTGTTCGATCTCGCTATTGGCACCTTTGCTCTGTCGCGGGCGGAATTCGGTATTGCCGGCTATGTCGCACCAATCATCATCGTCTGCACCGGCTACAGCCTGTTTCAGACCTCCAACAATTCGGCCGTGATGACGGGCGTCGCATCCGACCAGCGTGGCGTCGTCTCCGGCCTGCTCAATCTGTCGCGCAATCTCGGCCTGATCACCGGTGCGTCGGTGATGGGCGCGGTGTTCGCCTTCGCATCGGCTGGGGAAGGGACTGGCTTGGCAGTGTTGGCACCTGCGGCAGCGGCACGAGGGATGCAGGTCACTTTCCAGGTGGCAACGGGCCTGGTGCTGATGGCGCTGATCCTTGCGGTATTTTCAGCCCGCGCCACGGCCGGGCGAACTGATATCGTTGCCAAGCATCCTTGAGGGTTTCCACCCGGTTCGCATGCAACTCCGGCAACTGGCGCACCTATCTCGCATATCTCTTGGCACCGACGACGCAAAGTACGACGGCGGCGGTGACGGCGATCATGGCGGGACTGACCTGCTCATGCAGCAGCGCTGCCGCCAGCCCGAGGCCGAAGAAGGGCTGCAGCAGTTGCAACTGCCCGACGGCGGCGATGCCGCCTTGCGCCAGGCCGCGATACCAGAACACGAAACCGATCAGCATGCTGAACAGCGAAACATAGGCCAAACCGATCCAGGCGCCCCTGCCGGCACTTTCGAGCGACGGCGGCAAAGTGATGAACGTCAGCGCCAGCATGAGGGGCAGCGACAGCACCAGCGCCCACGAAATCACCTGCCAACCGCCGAGTTTGCGCGACAGCGCCGCTCCTTCGGCGTAGCCCAATCCACACACGATGATGGCGGCCAGCATCAAGATGTCGCCGAGCGGCGAGACCGACAGGCCTTGGGTGACTGCGAAACCGGCGACAAGGGCGCTGCCGAGGCACGAGAACAGCCAGAACGCCGGCTTCGGGCGATCACCGCCTCGAACCACACCGAAGATCGCGGTCGCCAACGGCAACAGGCCGACGAAGATGATGGAGTGAGCCGACGTGATGTGCTTGAGCGCCAGCGCCGTCAGCAGGGGAAAGCCGACCACGACGCCAAGCGCCACGATCGCCAGCGGGAACAGATCTCGCCGCTCCGGACGCTTCTGACGAAAAATGAGCAGCAGCGCCAGGCCGAGGATGCCCGCCGAAGCCGCACGGGCGACCGTTACGAACACCGGATCGAAATCCATCACCGCCACGCGCGTCGCCGGAAGCGAACCGCTGAAGATCAGCACGCCTATGAACCCGTTAACCCAGCCACTCGCCGCCCAACTACTCGCCGCCTTGTTCATCGATGCCCCGCTCGTTTTCGCCCTCTATCGGGCCGGGCGGTCTGGCTCCGCCAGAGACAATCAGGTACAGTTTGACAAAACCGTCATGGTAGGGCGAGCAGTACGGATGGATGAGCAGACGACAACAGATGAGCGCAGCCGAACGCTTGTCGAAAGCGTCATGGCGACGATCAGGCACAGGATCGCCGCGCGCAGCCTCACACCGGGAACGCGGCTGCCTTCGATCCGGGCGTTCGCCAAGGCCATGCAGGTTTCCAAATCCACCGTGGTCGAAGCCTATGAGCGTCTGGCGGCGGAAGGCATGATCCGCTCGCGGCCAGGCTCGGGCTTCTATGCCGCCGGACCGCTGGCTCCGCTGTCGCTGGCCGAGATCGGCCCCAGGCTTGACCGTGCTGTCGACCCGCTCTGGGTCTCGCGCCAATCGCTGGAAGCCGGCGACGGCGTCCTGAAACCGGGTTGCGGCTGGTTGCCGGCGTCATGGATGCCCGAGGCCGGATTGCGTCGCGCGCTGCGGACGATGGCCCGCGCCGACGACGCAGCGCTGACCGATTACGGCACGCCGCTCGGCTTGCCGGCGCTACGCCATCTGCTGGCGCGGCGCATGGCCGAGCACGGTATCGAAGCCTCCCCGGACCAGATCATGCTGGCGGAATCGGGCACTCAGGCGATCGACCTGCTGTGCCGGTTCCTGCTCGAACCGGGTGACACGGTGTTGGTCGACGATCCCTGCTACTTCAACTTCCATGCCCTGTTGCGCGCCCATCGGGCCAAGGTGATCAGCGTCCCCTACACGCGCTCGGGTCCGGACATCGAGCTGTTCGCGCAGGCACTGAACGAGCATCGGCCGCGCCTCTACATCACCAATTCGGCGCTCCACAATCCGACCGGCGCCATATTGTCCCCGGTCGTTGCCCATCGGGTGCTGAAGCTCGCCGACCAGTCAGGGCTGACCATCATCGAGGACGATATCTTCGCCGATTTCGAACACACGCCCGCGCCCCGGCTGGCTGCCTTCGACGGCCTCAGCCGGGTCATCCACATCGGAAGCTTTTCCAAGACCCTGTCGGCATCGGTGCGCTGCGGCTTCATCGCCGCTCCTCGCGACTGGATGGAAGGATTGACCGATCTCAAGATCGCCACGTCGTTTGGCAGCGGTCGGCTTGCATCCGAACTGGTACTGACGCTGCTGAAGGACGGCCTCTATCGCAAGCACGTCGATCTGCTGCGCGCGCGGCTCTCGCGCGCCATGGAAGAAACCGGCACCCGCCTCAGGGCGATCGGCATCGTGCCATGGATAGATCAGCCCGCCGGCATGTTTCTATGGTGCAGGCTGCCGGAGGGGATAGATGCCGCGGACGTCGCCCGCCATGCTCTGTCGGCCAATGTCGTGCTTGCGCCCGGCAATGCGTTCAGCCTGTCCCGTTCGGCCAGCCGTTACATGCGCTTCAACGTCGCCCAATCGGGAGACGACCGGGTTTTCAGGGCGCTTGAACAGGCGATGTCGCGTTGATTGCGCTGCCGCAAAACTGAGGCTGAACTCTCAGGCCCCTGCCCGCTTGCGGCGTGCATAAAGCATGACGAGCGTCTCGGCGGTCAGCGCCGGCCTCTGCTCGCCTTCGATCTCGACCGTATTGGCGGCCTTCATCAGATATTGCCCCGGACCTTTGTCTTCCATCGACAACAGCGTGGTGCGCAGCCTGATTCGCGAGCCGACCCTGACCGGCGCCACGAAGCGCACTTTGTCGAAACCGTAGTTGAACGCGGCCTGCGTGTTTTCAGGTACGATCCCCATCTCGAGCGCCAGCGCGCCGATGATCGACAGAGTCAGATAGCCATGCGCGATCGTGGTGCGGAACGGGCTTTGCCGCTTCGCCCGCTCGGGATCGACATGGATCCATTGATGATCGCCCGTGCATTCGGCAAACTGGTCGATGCGGTGCTGATCGACCAGCGTCCAGTCCGAAACGCCCAACTCCTGCCCGGCCATCGCCCTGAGTTGCTCGAAGGTCGGCGGCGTCCTCGGCCGTATCTGCGTCATTCCTGCTTTCCCGATCGCTTGCCTGTTCCGGACCACGACGGGCCGCCCCTGTCAATTCGCCAGTGCGATTCCAGCCCATAATCTTCGGCCGCGAACCGCCGGTCTTCGCTGCCGGCAAGCGTGCTGCCGGGGAACAGCTTACCTCTTGTCGTCGCCGGCGCGGATCTCCTCCATCGCCTCCTTGATGCGGCTGCGCAGGATTTCAATTGATTCGGTGCCGGACGCCCTTGCCAGTTCGGCCATCTCGCCGGCATTCTTCAGCGCGGTCTCGAAGGATTTCCTGGCGAACGCCGCCTGCTTCTGCATCATTTCCTGCGGATTGCCGGGTGCTCTGTAGCTTTGTGCCATGTGGGTGATTTCGCGCAGCGTGTCCTGCAGCATCTCGCGTTGCCTTGACAACAGCGCCGACGCTCCGGCGGCGCTCGCCCGTGCCGACTTCTCCAGCGCTTCCAGGTTCCTGGCGTGGTGGGCGAGGATCGCCTCGACATCGACATTCGGCAGCTTCAGGTCGCGGCCGAATTTGCCGAACATGTCGATGAAGGACTCGGACTCCGGTCGTTTTGCCATGCTGGTTCTCTCCCCTGTTGCCGCGAACGCCGCCACTGCACGGAAGATAGTGCAGCGAAGCTCAGCGGTCCATTCGGACTAGTCAGCCGACAAGAAACACCCGTTCGGCAGTGTAGAGCACGACGCCGGCAAGGCCACCGATGATCATGCCGTTGAAGCGGATATATTGCAGGTCCTTGCCGATGTTCATTTCGATAAGCCTTGTCAGTTGCGCGAGGTCCCAGCGCTTGACCTGGTCGGCGATGAACTTCGACACGCCGCTCTTCTGGCTTTCGACGAAGGAGGCCAGCGCCACGATGAACCCCTGGTTCATGTCGGCCCTGATCTGCGCGTCGTCGGCAAGATGGCGGCCGACCTCGACGAACATGGTGGCGAGATGGTCGCGGATCATCGAATTCGGCGCCTTGGCGTCCTGTTCGATGAACAGCCGCAGGCTGTCCCACATATCGCCGGCCAGCGCGCTGAGCTCCGGCCGGGCAAGGAAATCGCGCTTCAGCTTTTCGGCGCGCCTGGCATATTGTTTGGATGTCCTCAGCCGCTCGACGAAGGTTTCGACGAAAAGGTCGAATTCGACTCGCATCGGATGGTGCGGATCGGCCCGCACCTCATCGAGCAGCGAGCCGGCCGACGCAATGATCTTCTTCAACAGATAGGCGTCGGCGCGAAACAGGTTGAACAGCGACGGCAGTTCCTCGCGGATCTTCTCGCGCATCGTCGCCAGCGCCTGCTCGTCGCTCAGGAAGCGGCCGACCACCTTGGTGAACTCGTCGAATAATTTCTGGTGGCGACGATCATCAGTCAGTGCCGACAACAGTTCGGCGGCGAGCGGCGCCAGCGGCACCTTTTCGATCTGCTCCAGCATACGGCTGGTGACGAAGCCGCGCAGCCCGGATTGCTCGACCGCCGCCAGCATCTGCGGCACCAGCCGGCCGACGAAGCGCGACAAATCGGCGGCGCGGTTCGGGTCGGCCAGCCAGTCCGCGACCAGCGCGGAAAAGTCCACCTCGGCGAGCTTTTCGCGCACCGGTTCCGGCGCCAGGAAATTCACCTCGATGAAGCGGCCGAGATTGTCGGCGATGCGGTTCTGGTTTTCCGGGATGATGGCCGTATGCGGGATCGGCAGGCCAAGCGGCCGCCGAAACAGCGCCACCACCGCATACCAGTCGGCCAGCCCGCCGATCGTCGCCGCCTCGGCGAAAGCGGCGACGAAGCCCAGCCACGCATGCCGGCTCTCGAGCGATTTCGCCACCGCGAAGATCAGCAGGCAAAACGCGAGTGCTGCGGCGGCGACGAACTTGGTGCGCCTGAGCGCCGAAAGCTTGGCGTCGGCATCGGCGTCGAACCGGACGGACGCGACGGATGCAAATGCCGGGGCTGGTCGTGACATGATGGGCCGCTCCTGATCGTGTATGCGAACTTATCTAGTGTCGCCTGCCTCAGAAAGCGCGCCGCTGGTTCCGGTGCGCGCAATCGTGCACGCAAACTTGACGCCGGAATTCATCTATTATGCAGCGCCAGTCTGGAATTGTTCCAAACTATAGGCCATATTGACGCCAACCACTGTTATGTGAGGACACAATGCGGCTTACCCGTCAGACCAACTACGCCATGCGCATTCTGATGTATTGCGCCGCCAACACCGAGCGGTTGAGCCGCATCCCCGAGATCGCCGCCGCCTATTCGGTATCGGAACTTTTCCTGTTCAAGATCCTGCAGCCGCTGGTCGAAAACGGCCTGATCGAAACGGTGCGCGGCAGGAATGGCGGCGTCAGGCTCGGCCGCACGGCCGAATCAATCAGCCTGTTCGATGTCGTGCGGGTGACGGAGGAAAGCTTTGCCATGGCCGAGTGCTTCGAGAACGACGCCGCCGAATGTCCGCTGGTTGACAGCTGCGCACTGAATTCGGCATTGCGCGAAGCGCTCAACGCCTTCTTCGCCGTGCTGTCGCGCTACACGATCGCTGACCTAGTGGCGGCGCGCCCGAATGTGCGCCACCTGCTCGGCATCGACATGCTGGTGCAAAGGGCGCCGGCCGCCTGATTTCTGGTCGCATCTCAATTGGTGAGGTCTGTTGAGATTCAGGTCAGGCCGAGCCGGAGTCGAAGACGGGCGCGAAGCGACCAAAATGGTGGGTTCCGAGAACCCGAACGGAGTACGTTTGGGTACGTGAGTACCGGAAGCGCAGGAAACCGCCATTTGCAGGCCGGCATCACCTGGATATCAACAGACCGACTGCGGCAATACGAACGGCATGTTTGCCGCCGGCAACACGCCGACCTTCAGCCGGCAATCGAAGACCTTTTCGATCAGCTCGTCGCTGAGCACCTGTTGCGGCGAACCTGTCGCGGCGAGCCTGCCGCGATGCATGACGAAAATCCGGTCGGCATACATCGCCGTCAAATTGAGGTCGTGCAGGATGGCGACCACGCCGCCTCCCCGTCTGGCGAAATCGCGCGCGATGTCCATGATGATCAGCTGGTGCTTGATATCGAGGCTGGACACCGGCTCATCGAGGAACAAATAGCGCGGCTTGCCATCGAGCACCGGCGCCCAGACCTGGCAGAGTACGCGGGCAAGCTGCACGCGCTGCTGCTCGCCGCCGGACAGCTCCTGGTAGAAGCGGCCGGCGAAACCGTCGAGGTCGACGCGAGCCAGCGCCCGTTCGGGCAGGCGCTGGTCCTCGCCGGACAGCGCGCCGGAGCGCCCGCCGACCAGGCCCAGCCTGACGATCTCACGCACTGTGAACGGGAAGGACAGCGTCGTCGCCTGCGGCAGCACGGCGCGCAGCGTCGCCGCTTCGAGAGGCTTCATCGCGGATAGATTGCGGCCGTTGACGGTGACCTCTCCCGAATAGCCAAGATCGCCGGACAGTGCTCTGAGGAAGGTCGTCTTGCCCGAACCGTTGGGGCCGACGATGGCCGCGATTTCGCCGGGCCGCGCCTCGAAATCGACATTGGCGACAATGCGCTTGCCGCCAATCGCCACCGAGACATCGCGCGCTTCGATCATAGGCAAACCCTCACAAGTCGATGACGCCGCGCTTGCGCAGCAGGATCCACAGGAAGAACGGCGCACCGGCGACCGCGGTGACGATGCCGATCGGCAATTCGGCCGGGGCAACGATGGTGCGGGCGACGGCGTCGGCCAACAGCAGCAGCGCGGCACCAAGCAGTGCCGATGCCGGCAGCAAATAGCGGTTGTCGGGGCCGATCAGCAGGCGCAGCAAATGCGGCACGACGATGCCGACGAAGCCGATGCCGCCGCTGACGGCGACCGACGCGCCGACCGCTGCCGAGACGCCGACAATCGCGGAGTATTTCAGCCGCTGCACCGGAATGCCGAGATGGCCGGCCGTGGCCTCGCCGAGCGCCAGCGCGTTGAGGCCGCGCGCCAGGAACGGCATTGCCGCCAGCGCCAGCACGATGACCGGCCCGACCGAGCCGATCTTCTGCCAGGTTGCGCCGCCCAGCGAGCCGAGCTGCCAGAAGGTCAGGTCGCGCAATTGCCGGTCGTCGGCCATGAAGATCAGGATGCCAGTCAGCGCCATGGCAAGCGCGGCCAGCGCGATGCCGGCGAGCAGCATGGTGGCGACGGAGGTCTGGCCTTGCCGTGTCGCTACCCGATAGAGCAGCAATGTCGTAGCCAGCCCGCCGCAGAACGCAGCCAGCGGCAAAGCCATCGTGCCGAGCGCCGAAGTCAGCGGCGCCAGCATGGTCGAGCCAAGCACGATGACGGCGACCGCACCGAGGCTCGATCCGGCCGAAACGCCGATCAGGCCGGGGTCGGCCAGCGGATTGCGGAACAACCCCTGCATGACGGCACCGGAGACTGCAAGCGATGCGCCGATCAGCACGCCCAGAACAACGCGCGGCAGACGGATGTCATGGATGATCAGGCGGTCGCGGGCGCTCAATGCCGCGTCGCCGGGCAACGCGCCGAACAGCCAATCATGCATGACGCCGATGGCCGAGGCATCGGATGCGCCGGAGGTCAGCGACAACAGCACGGCGATAGCCAGCCCGACGCAGAGCAGCACGATGACGAGGCGGGCGCGCCGCGAACGATCACCCTCGGCTGCCGTCGCCATGATGCCCGCCGCACCGGCGATCGAATGATCGGCCATCGCGCTCAATCCGTGACCTGGCCGCCATAGAGCGAGACGGCGAGGTCGTGGATGGCGTCGGCCGTGCGCGGGCCGAAGCCGAGCAGGTAGCCGCCGTCCATGCGGATCAGCCTGCGGGCGGCACCCGCCGGCGTCGAAGCCACGGCAGGGTTCGAAAACAATTCGTCATCCGCGGTGGCCGGTCCGGCATTTTTCATCATCAGGATCACGTCGGGCCTGGCGGTGATGACTGCCTCGTCCGACAATTGCTTGTAGCCGGCAAAGCCGTCGATGGCGTTGATGCCGCCCGAAAGCTTGATGATGCCGTCGGCGGCGGTGTCGCTGCCGGCGGCAAGCAGCTTGCCGCCCTGCATCGACAGCACGAACAGGATGCGCTCGCGATCCTTGATCGAGGCGGCCTGCTTTTCGGCTACCTTCAGCTTGGCGTCTATCTGGGCCGCCAGCGCATCGGCCTTGGCCTCGGTGCCGAGCGCCTTGCCGACGATGTGGATCTTTTCGAGAATGCCTTGATTATCATAGCGCTCGGGCACCTCGATGAACGGGATGCTTGATTTCTTCAGCACGTCGACGGCTTCCTTCGGTCCGCTGCCGTGCAACGCCAGTATGCCCGACGGATTGACCGACAGCACACCCTCCGGCGACAGCTGGCGCATGTAGCCGACATCCGGCAGTTCCACCGCCGCTTGCGGATATCGGCTGGTCGAATCGCGTGCGACAAGGCGATCCTGTTCACCGAGCGCGTAGACGATCTCGGTGATCGAGCCGCCGATGGCCACGATCCTCGAGCGATCGGCGAAAGTCGCGATGCCCTCGGCGGCTTGAGCCGTCATCAGCGTGGCGAACCCCAGGAAAACGGCGGCCGCAGGACCAAGCGCCGACCTGGAGACCGATGCCAGCCTGGAGACAAGAACCATCGTCGTTTTCCTCAGGCTGCGGTCGGGCTTGGGATACGCGGCAGGTTTTCGGCCAGAAAGCGCCAGTCTTCGCGCTCGCTTTCGCCTTCATGCCGCTTACCGAAGAACTGGATGATCATCTTGCCGTCGGCGCCATAGACTTCGAGCGACGTGACATGGCCGTCCCTGGTCGGCTTGCGCACGGCCCAGATCTCATCGATGTGGTCGGTCCGCAGGTGCAGATGGAAGGTCTCGTCGAGCACGTTGAGCCATGGTCCCATCGGCTTGATCGAGGCGACGGGGCCGGAATGGATCTGGATGCAGCCGCGATTGCCGACAAAGCACATGATCGGCATGGCGCCGGCAGCGGCGTGGTTGAACATGGCGTTCACCGCATCCTTGTCGACCAGCCAGGCGTAATCCTGGCCGACCATGCGCACCGCCTGTCGGCGGCTGATCTTCAGTGTCTTCAGCATGCCGAAGAACTGGTGCACGTCGGTCAGCTGGCTCCAGCGGTCGCGCAGATCGTCGATGCTCGCCGAATTGTCCGCAGTCTCGGTCTCGTCGGTGGTGCCCGCTGAAATCGCCACCGTCGGCTCCTGGTTCGGCGATTCCAGCCCGGCCACCAGTTTCTGATAGGCATAAAGGTTGGAGGCTGGCCTGAGGTGCACCTTGTGTACCGCCTCGCCTGCGGTGTCGAAGAACTGCAGGCTGCGGCGGATGTCGGCGCCGTCGCGCTTTTCCACGGCAAAGCCGTGTGCCCAGACTTTTGGGAAAATGCGCAGGTCGATATTGTCACCGAGCACCATGGCATTGTGATTGCCGGTGACGACCTTGTCGTAGACGCCGATCTTCTCGTGCACCGCGCTTTCGTTGCGGGTCAGCGCCATCACCTCACCGACAGCTTCGAGGCCAGTCAAAAGGTCGTTGACACGCGGCTCGACGCGCACGACGCCGTCGCCGCAATGCGCGGCGACCAGTTCGGCCTCCGAAATACCGAGCTGGGCGGCGAGGTCGCGCTCGCGCATTTTCGGATTGTCTGCCCGTGCCCGCCGGATCTCGTGCGGGGCGGGTTTTACGCGCTGGTCCATTTCTGCCACCTACTTGTTGAGGATGAGCTTGCCCTGCCGGGTGATCTTCAGCCGGTACAGCGCACCATGATGCTCGATGCCGATCTCGTGCTCGCCCTGGAACAGCGTGTTGCTGGACAGCGTTCTCACGGCCGATTGGACCCGGTCGAAACGGACGGAATTTTCGTCGGAACGGCGGACGCGATAGCGAAAGTCGCTGGGATTGTGCGTGTTCATGGGTTCGATCCCTTTCCTGTGCCTGGCATCTGGCTCGGGGCCTGCGTGAAATGCCGATTCAATTCTTGACTCGAATGATCATGTTATCTAGCAGTGCAATACCGGAGTAAATGAGTCAACATTTAAGACGCCGGACGCGATGAAAAATGCCAGCGAGCCCCAAGCCAGCCAGCATCGAACATGGATTCTTGGAGTTGCAGCATGGGGTTGGCGAATTGGGGACGGCTGGCGGGCAGCGGCCTGACACATTGTTCTATGACAAGCAAAATGGCCGCGTTGCTGGCCGGCGCGGCGGCGATCCCGCTGCTCGCCACACCGGCCGGCGCCCAGCAGGCCGCCCAAGCGGCAGCCGACCAGCAGCAGACTGACCCGTCTCAACAGCCCGAAAAGGTAAAGCCGGCCCCGGCGGGTACCACACTGCTCGACAAGATCCTGATCCTCAGCCGTACCGGCGAGACGGCGATCGAGTCGCTTGCTTCAGCCAGCCATGTCGACGAGGAACAGCTCGAGCGCCGCATGGCGACGACGCCCAACGAAATGCTGTTCGGTGTGCCGGGTGTCGCCGTCCAGGCCGACGCAAGGCGTGTCAGTTCCAGCATCAACATCCGCGGCCTGCAGGACTTCGGCCGCGTCTCCGTCATCGTCGACGGCGCCCGCCAGAATTTCCAGCGCTCGGATCATGGCACGCAATCGACCTTCTACATCGATCCCGAATTGATCAAATCCGTCGATGTGATCCGCGGTCCGGTCGCCAACACCTATGGCTCCGGGGCGATCGGCGGCGTCGTATTTTTCGACACCAAGGATGCGCAGGATTTCCTCAAGCCCGACGAGACCTGGGCGGCATCCGCGACCGGGCGCTACGAAACCAACGGCGAAGGCTGGACCACCAGCGCCACCGGCGCCTATCGGATCAACGAGAACTGGGACGTGCTTGGCAATATCCTCTACCGCGACTATGACGACTACGAGCATGGCGGCGGCGACACTGTAGCGGGCACCGGCTTCGACGTCTTGAGCGGCCTCCTCAAGACGACCATCCGCCCCAGCGAAAACAGCGAGCTGAAGCTGGGCTGGATCGGCTCGAACGACGGATGGACCGAGACCAGCGGCAGCGCGCCGGTGAACGACGCCGACCTGAAGGCGAATACCTTCACGGCCCGCTACAACATCACCGACCAAGACAAGAGCTGGCTCGACCTCCACATCAACGCATCCTACAACAAGACCAAGCTCGATCTGACGACCCTTGTCGCGCAAAACCGGTTTGATCCGGTCACCGGTCTGCCCGTGGTTTTGCCGGCGGGTTCGAAATCGACGTTCGACATCGGCACCTCCGGCATCGACATTTGGAACACGTCGAGATTCGAGACCGTCGGCATTGCGCATGAGCTGACCTATGGCGGCGACTGGGTTGGCGACGATGTCGAGACAGGCGGCACGGCGGGCGGCGACAGCTTCTATACGCCCTCGGGCAACAGGAACGTCTCCGGCGCTTACGTTCAGGACAAGCTCACCTGGGACTGGCTCGAGATCATCGCCGGGCTGCGCTACGACAGCTACAAGCTTGACAGCGATGTCGGCGAAACCTCTGGCGACCGGCTGTCGCCACGCATCACAGTGGGCATTTCGCCCTTCGAGAGCGCCAGCCTTTCCGGGCTGCAATTCTACGGCACCTACGCTGAAGGCTATCGTTCTCCGTCGCTGTCGGAGACCCTGATCAGCGGCAACCATCCAGCCGGCGTCAGCTTCCCGTTCCTCCCCAATCCCAATCTCAAGCCCGAAACCGGCAAGACCGTGGAGTTTGGCGTCAATTACAGCACCAACGGCGTCATCGAGGCTGATGACGCGCTGCGGCTGAAGGCGGCCTATTTCAACAACAACGTCGACGACTACATTGATGGCGTAACGCTATCACCGTTCGACCCGACCAGCGGCTGCCCGTTCGGCCCGGGCATCCCGATCTGCTTCCAGTATCAGAACTTCGCCAAGGCCAAGATCCACGGTTTCGAGATGGAGGGCGTCTATGATGCCGCCTGGGGCTTTGCCGGGCTTTCGGCGTCGTTCACCGACGGCCATACGATTTCCTATGAAGGCGAACGGGCGGACCTTGTCACCGTCCCTTCCTCCCAGGTCACCGGGCAACTCGGCTTTCGCTTCCTCGAGGACAGGCTGACCGTCGGCGGCGAGGTGCAATACAACGGCAAGCCGCAGGGCAACGCCGTCGCCAAGGACTACACGCTGGTCAATGCCTTCGCCAGCTACCAGGCAACCGACAATTTCAAGGTCGATTTCCGCGCCGACAATCTGTTCGACGTCAAATACGCCAACCCGCTGAACGCATCGACCACCAGTGTTGTCTACGAGCCAGGCGTCACCCTGAAGCTGGCGGCGACGATGAGGTTTGGAGGCTGACAACAATGACAGGCATCACAGCATCCCTTCGTCTGTTCGCCGCGGTGCTGGCAATGTCGCTTGTTGCGGCTCCGGCGTGGACACAACAGCAAGCACCGGCGCTGATCCTCGAGCTCAACGGCGCGCAGCCTTCCGACAAGGGCTGCCGCCTGACCTTCGTGGTCACCAACAATCTCGGCGCCGACCTTTCCAAGGCGGCATTCGAGATCGCATTGTTCAACGAGGCCGGCGTCGTCGACCGGCTGACCGTGCTCGACTTCAAGGAGCTGCCGGCAGGCAAGACCAAGGTGACGCGTTTCGATCTTGCCGGCACGGATTGCGGCAAGGTCAGCCGCGTGTTGATCAACAGCGCCACGGAATGCGCCGGCGCCGAGCCGAATGCCTGCATGCGCGGGCTGAAGACGCAGACCAGGACCGGCATCGCCTTCGGGGTCTGAATTTTGGGACCGGAACCCGCATTCGCGCGAAACGCCGTGGCGTGGCCACTAGCCGGTTTCCTGCCGCCGGAGCCGGACGATCCGGACTTCGCCATCCCGCGCGAGGCGCTGCGTGTTTCGCTGCGCGACAGGCCGGAAGACAGTTACATCGCCGATGCCGACGGCGACTTGCCGACGGTGCCTGCGGAGCCATTGCGGCAGGCACGACAGACGCGGCGGCGCCGCAACTGGACGGTGGCGATCGCCTGCTCTTGCGCATTCCACGTAGCCGTGGCGCTGGCCTTTCTCACGCTGCCGGACGACCGGCCAAGCATCGAAGGTGCCGACCAGCAAGGCGAAATGCTGCTCGGCGCCGACCCACAGCAGGCGGCCGGCGATGTCGGAGACGATCCGGAAGTGGCCAACGTGACGATGGTGACCATGCTGGACGCCAAGCCGGTCGAAACGGTCGAGGCGCAGGCGGCCGCGGCAGAGGAGACGCCCCAGCCGGTCACCGATGCGGCGGAGACATCGGACAAAGAAGTGGTTGAGCCGGTCAACGAGGCCGCCACGGAAATCGCTGTGCCTGCCGATCGCACCGAGCCAGCACCTGCGCAGCCGGCGCGCCAGGACCCATCGCCCGACGTTCTTGCAACCGACAGGCTGGTGCCTGCCGACGACAATGCCGTGCCGCCGCCAGTCAGCGCGGTCGAAACGGCCGAACCTGCCGAGACGAGTGCGCCGGCACCAGCCGACCCGGCGCCGGCCGAAACGGTTCAGACGACCGAGACAGTCGGCGCGGCGGACGAACCGAAGCCGGACAGGCCGGAGCCCAAGCAGCCGAAGAAGGCAACCGCAAAGAACAAGCCGGTCAAAAAAGCCGAACCGACTGAAACCGAAAAGCCGCCCCTGCGCAAGAAGGCGGGCAAGGCTGCGGCCAAAGCCGACACCAAGAAGAAAAAAGCCGGCTCCGGCGGCCGTGACGAAACGGATGTCGCGCGCGGCATGGCCGACGGCAGGAAGGACGGCAAGATCCTGACCGCCAGCAGAGGCGGCAAATCAGGCATCGGCAATGCAGCCGTCACGAACTATCCCGGCAAGATCAGGTCAAAACTGGTGCGGGCCTTCAATTCGACACGCACGCGCGCCACCGGCACAGCAACCGTTGCCTTTACCGTCGGCTCGAACGGCAGCGTCCGGTCGGCCAGGCTGACGGGCAGTTCGGGTGTTGCCGCGCTGGACAAAGCCGCACTCGACGCAGTCCGCCGGGCTTCTCCGTTTCCTCCCATTCCGGAAGGAGCCGGTCGCTCGGCTTGGCAGTTCGAAGTGCCGCTCGGTATCAGGTAACGATCGTCCTCATGCGGGCACCAAAGTCGGCGCCGCCCCTGCCAGCGATGAGCGAACCCTGGCGAAACCTACGCAGCGGCCAGCAGGCTGGCATTGCCGCCCGCCGCCGTGGTGTCGACGCAGACGGCGCGCTCGTGGGCATAGGCGGCCGGATAATAGACTTCGCTGACCAGCGGCACGATCGGGCCGGCGCGCTCGGCGATGACCTTGCGCACGATGCGCGCGGCCTCGGGCGTACCGGAAAAGGCCACGACATCGACCCGCAGCGAGCGCGCTTCGACCGGGTCCGGCCGGCCGTCGATCGCCGCCAGCGGCAGGCCCTTGCCGGTCAGCGCTGATAGCGCCGCCGGCGCGCCGGGGGCGACGGCGAGCACGGCATTGCCGGCGGCCAGCGCCTGGATCGTCTGGGCAAGCAGCGTACCCGCGTCGGGACCGAGGCAGAGCACACGGCCGCGCGGCGACAGCGACAGCGTGTTGGCCTCGCCGGTCGGCCCGGGCAGGTCGACCTGGCCGAAATCGATGCCGGCGGCAGTGCCGATAGCCGCGGCACCCTTGCCGCGCAGATGTTTCCTCAGGATGGCGACGCGATCCGGCCGCGTCGACCAGCCGCCAAAGGCCGGGTCCGGCAGATTGTCGGCGAGCTCGGTCGCCGTCACCTTGCGGCCTTCGGCAAGATGGGTGCCGGCTTCCGGCCCCTTGCGGAAGCGCCGGAGATAATGTGGCCCGCCGGCCTTCGGCCCGGTGCCGGAAAGCCCCTCGCCGCCGAACGGCTGCGCGCCGACGACGGCGCCGATCTGGTTGCGGTTGACGTAGATGTTGCCGGCATGGATGCCATCGACGAAATGCTGGGCGCGGCCTTCGATGCGGGTGTGCAGGCCAAAGGTCAGGCCATAGCCTTTGCGGTTGATCGCAGCGATCACCGCATCGATCTCGTCGGCATCGAAGGTGGCGACATGCAGCACCGGCCCGAACACCTCGCGCTCCAACTCCTCGATGCCCTTGACCCGAAAGACGTGCGGCGCAACGAAGCGGCCGTCCATCGGCGCTTCGAGCTTGGCGATCAGCCGGCCCTGCAGGCCCATTTTGGTGCAATAGCCACGGATCGACGCTTGCGCCTCGTCATCGATGACCGGGCCGACATCGGTCGATATCCGCCACGGGTCGCCGAGGCTAAGCGCTTCCATCGCGCCTTTCAGCATCTCAAGCATCTTCTTCTCGACGTCCTTCTGCACGTAGAGAATGCGCAATGCCGAGCAGCGCTGGCCGGCGCTCTGGAAGGCGGAGGCCAGGATATCGCGCACCGCCTGTTCGGGAAGTGCGGTGGAATCGACGATCATGGCGTTGAGGCCGCCGGTCTCGGCAATCAGCATGGCGTCAGGCGCGGCGGTGTCGGCGAGCTGCTTTTCGATCAGCTTGGCGACCTCGGTCGAGCCGGTGAAGCAGACGCCGGCAATGCGCGGATCGGCGGTCAGCGGGCCGCCGACCGAGGGGCCGTCGCCGGGCAGAAGCTGGATGATGTCTTCCGGCACGCCGGCCTCGCGCAGCAGCTGGACAGCGCGGAAGGCGATCAGCGGCGTCTGTTCGGCCGGCTTGGCAATCACCGAATTGCCGGTGACGAGCGCCGCCGCAATCTGGCCGGTGAAGATGGCCAGCGGAAAGTTCCACGGCGAGATGCAGGCGATGGCGCCGCGCGCCTCGGTGCCCGCCTCGGCATTGGCGGCCTCAGCCGCATAGTAGCGCAGGAAATCGACCGCCTCGCGCACCTCGGCAACGCCGTCGGCCAGCGATTTGCCAGCCTCGCGGGCGGCCAGCGCAAAGAACTCGACGGCGTTCGCCTCGTAGAGATCGGCCGTGCGGTTGAGGATGGCGGCGCGCTCGGCGACCGGGCGTCTTGCCCATGCCGGTTGTGCCTCGACGGCGATGCGAACGGCGGTCTCGACCTGCTTGGCGCCGGCCTCGCTGACCGTGCCGACCACTTCCGAAGGTTTCGCAGGATTGACCACCGGACGCTGCTTGCCATAGCCGGCAGCGCGGCTGACCGGCTTGGCGTGCCAGCGCTCCGGCCCGGCGAACTCGGCCCTCGCCTTGTCGATCGCAGCCAGCGTCAGCGTGTCGGTGATATCGAAACCCTTGGAGTTGCGCCGGCCGGGACCGAAGATCGCCGACGGCGGCACGATCGCTGGATTGGCGGCGGGACCTTGTTTCTCCACCGTTTCGAGCGGGTCGCGGGCAATGTCCTCGGGCTCGACTTCCTCGTCGGTGAGCTGGTGGACAAAGGAGGAATTGGCGCCGTTTTCGAGCAGCCGGCGGACCAGATAGGCGAGCAGGTCGGAATGAGCACCGACCGGCGCATAGATGCGGCAGCGAGTGCCTTCGGCCCGCCGCACCGTCTCATGCAGCGCCTCGCCCATGCCATGCAGCCGCTGGAACTCGAACGTATCGCGCTCCGTCGTCATCGACAGAATCGCGGCGACGGTGTGGGCGTTGTGGGTGGCAAATTGCGGGTAGATGCGGTCGGTCATCGCCAACAGCTTCTTCGCGCAGGCCAGGTAGGAGACGTCGGTGTTGGCCTTGCGGGTAAAAACCGGATAGCCGTCGAGCCCGAGCGTCTGCGCCCGCTTGATCTCGGTGTCCCAATAGGCACCCTTGACCAGCCGCACCATGATGCTGCGGTCGTATTTCCTCGCCAGCTCGTAGAGCCAGTCGATGACGAAGGCCGCGCGCGGGCCATAGGCCTGCACGACGACGCCAAAACCGTTCCAGCCGGCAAGCTCCGGTTCGGCCAGCACCCGCTCGATGACGTCGAGCGACAAATCGAGGCGGTCGGCTTCCTCGGCGTCGATGTTGAGGCCCATGCGCGAATGGCGCGCCGCCAGCGCCAGCGACAACAGCCGCTCGGCCATGACGGGCAGCATCTTTTCCTTCTGCGTCACTTCATAACGCGGATGCAGCGCAGACAGTTTTACCGAGATGCCGTGGTTCTGGCGGATGTCGGGGCCGTTGGCGCCGGCATCGAGCGAAGAGATGGCATCGGCATATGCCTTGAGGTAGCGCAGCGCGTCGGCCTCGGTGCGGGCCGCCTCGCCCAGCATGTCGAAAGAATAGAGATAGCCCTTCTGCGTCATCGGTCGGCCGCGCCTGACCGCCTCGGCAATGGTGCGGCCGAGCACGAACTGCTCGCCCATTTCGCGCATGGCGGCGGCGACGGCCTTGCGGATGACCGGCTCGCCAAGCCGGCGCACCATGGCGCGCAGCGTGCCTTCGATGCCGCCCTCGCCCTCGTCGAGCACGCGGCCGGTCAGCATCAGCGCCCAGGTCGACGCATTGATGAAGATCGAGCTCGAGCCGCCCGCATGCGCCGACCAGTCGTGCGGCGCGATCTTGTCGGCGATAAGGTCGTCCATCGTCTCGGTGTCTGGCACCCGCAGCAGCGCCTCGGCCAGGCACATCAGCGCCACGCCCTCCTTGGTCGACAGGCCATAGGCGGACAGGAACACCTCCATCAGCCGCGGATCGGACGAGCCGCGCACCGCCCGCACCAGATCGGCGGCACGCGCCGAAATCGCCTTGCGGTCTTGCGCGGACAGCCCGGCCGCCTCGGCCAGCCGCTTCACCGCCTGGTCTTCGTCGGGCAAATAATTGGCACGGATCTGCTGGCGGATGGTATCGAGCGCTGGCATGGCGGTCCTGTAGAGCGAGCATAAGGGAGCGGGCCGGCGGTCACCGGACCGAACGGCGCAAGCTAACATAAGTAGGGATTGCAGTCGGTCCAAAGAAGTCGACAGAACAGATCGATCGATCTATCATTAGGGCTGATCACCTCCTATTCGACCAGGAATTCAGTGACGGAAGACCAATTGGACCGCATCGACAGGAACATCCTGTCGGCTCTGGGCAGCAATGGCCGGCTTTCCATGTCGGAACTGGCGGCGAAAGTCGGCCTGTCGAAGACGCCGGTGCAGGCACGAGTCAAACGGCTGGAGAAGGACGGCTTCATCAGGGGCTACCAGGCGATCATCGACCGTGAGCGCATGGGCGAAGGCCATGTCGCCTTCGTCCAGGTGAAACTGTCCGACACCCGCTCGGCCGCGCTCGACGCCTTCAACCGCGCCGTGCAGGCGGTGCCGGAGATCGAGCAGTGCCACATGATGGCATCGAACTTCGACTATCTGCTGAAGGTCCGCACCACCGACATCGCCGCCTACCGCCGCGTACTCGGCGAGCGTATCTCCGCCCTGCCGCACGTTGCCCAGACCTCGACGTTTGTCGCGATGGAGACGGTGAAGGATCGGTAGGAGAGCGCTGTTGTTGTCCCGCCCTCACTCCGCCAGTGTCTTCAAAAACGCCACCAGCGCCGCGCGTTCGCGGTCCGAAAGCTGCAGCGGGTGGATCTCGGATGTGCCCTCGACGCTTGCCGGTGCCTTCGAATAATGCGCCACCACCTCGTCGAGGGAGGAAAACTGCCCGGCGTGCATGTAGGGCGGCCGGGTGGCGGCACCCCGCAGCGACGGCGTCTTGTAGGCGCGGACGAGTTCCGGCCCGGTCTTGACCATGAAGCGCAACTCGCGGCAGGCGCTGGCATCGCCGTCGCGAAAGGCGCCGAAACAGTTGAACGGATCGGCCTCGACCTGCGCCACCGCGTCGACGCGGCCGCGATCCGGCGGCAGGCCCGCGACCGGCGGCACGCCGGTGTTGTGGAAGCTGCCGTCGGTAAAACGCGGGCCGTTGTGGCAGGTCACGCAATTGGCCTTGCCGATGAACAGCTTCAGGCCGAGGATTTCCTCCGGCGAAAAGGCGGCGTCGCCTTTCGGCTCGGCGCCCGCAGCCAGGTCGATGGCGAAGCGGTCGAAGCGTGTCTGCGGCGGCGCGATCGAGCGCTCGAAGGCGGCGATCGCCTTGCCGATGTTGGCAAAGACGCGGTTGACCTCCTCGGCTTGACTGGCGGGCATGGCGTTCCAGGCCGCCTTCTCGGCATCGGTGCCGAGCGGGCCGGCATTGGCCGGCACGCCCGAAAGGTCCGGCAGCGGCCCGAAGATGCGCTCGTAGCGCTCGCCGAAGCGGGCCTTGATGTAATGCGCGAAGGCGGCGCGGTTGCCGGCCTGCTCCAGCGGATTTTCGAGCGGTGTCAGCGCTTGCGCCCACAGGCTGTCGCGCCGCCCGTCCCAGAAGAACCAGGGATCATGCGCGACGCCGGCCAACGGCATGGTACGACGGTTGGTGCGGCCGACGGCGACCGCTTGCGGCAAGTCGTCCTGGAATTGGCGGTCGATCTTGTGGCAGGTCGAGCACGATACCGTGCCGTCGCCGCTCATCCCGGTGTCGAAGAACAGCGTCGAGCCGAGTGCCGCGGCGGCCGGCACATCGGCGAAGCGATTGGTGGTGTCGGGCTTCAGCGGCGGCAGCTTGGATAGTGCCAGCGAGGCGATGGTCTGCTTTTCGGCATCGGAAAACTCCGGTCTGCCGCAGCCGGCAAGCAGGGCCACCACCACCAACGCGAGAAGACTGGGAAACCGGCTCATCAGTGGCTCACAGCACCACATTGAAGACGACAGTGTCCGAACCGGCCGCAGCGGAAATGGCAAAATGCAATTGCCACCACCCGCTCATCGTGAATTTGACGCCGTCGATGCGATAGCGCCCCGCGCCGAGGTAATCGGTCGCCTGCGGGCTGGTCGGCAGACCGTGCTTGTGCTGCGGCATGCCGCCGGAAATCGTTATCGCGGCACCTTCCACCGGCGCACCCTCGACGGTTTTGAGCGTGAGCAGCCAGGATTCCAGTTCGCCCTGCCGGATGACGCCTTTCTCGGGCTCGAAAGTCGCCGCGAACAGCTTGTTCGCCGTCGTCTTGGAACGGCCGACGTCCGAGCTTGGTTGCGGTGCATGCGGCGCCGTCAGATAGACGATTGCCAGCACTCCGGCGAGCAAGGCAGCCAGGCCGAGGCCTCCAAGAAGATAACGCCATAACGATGCCAAACCCATTCCTGTTCTGCGGATAACGTTTCGCTGGGCAGATCGCGTCCCACGCCCCTGTGGGAAATCGCGCCCAGTGCAAGAATCCGCCGTCGCCAAGCATGGCGCTGCCGGCAGCAAAAAGCTACAGCACCGCAATTGCAGGATGGAGGAGTGCTTCATGGCAGGAATCGGCATCGCCTCGATCGGCGAGTGCATGCTCGAGCTTTCGGGCCAGGCCGGGCCGAACTGGCGCATGGGCTTTGCCGGCGACACGTTCAACACTTTGTGGGCGCTGCATGCTTTGAGCGGCGAGCGGCCGGCGACCTATGTGTCGGCCTTCGGCGACGACCCGTTCTCACGCGACCAGATCAAGTTCCTGGCCGAGAACGGCATCGGCATCGGCGCCAGCCCGGTGATAGCGGGCGCCCGCCCCGGCCTCTATGCGATCACGCTGACCGGCGCCGAACGTTCTTTCACCTATTGGCGGGCCGATGCGGCCGCAAGGCAGTTGGCTTCGGACCCAGCCGCTTTGCAGAAAAGCCTTGAAAACCAGGCGCTTGTCTATTTTTCCGGTATAACTTTGGCAAT
This sequence comes from Mesorhizobium sp. M1365, assembly GCF_040317865.1. Lineage (NCBI taxonomy): Bacteria > Pseudomonadati > Pseudomonadota > Alphaproteobacteria > Hyphomicrobiales > Phyllobacteriaceae > Mesorhizobium > Mesorhizobium sp. M1365. The sequence continues at coordinate 21,676 of NZ_JAMYLG010000025.1, read as the reverse complement.
TCTCGACGAGGCTCCACGCAAGGTACTGCTGACGGCCGTGGCCACGGCGCGCGCGGCCGGCTCGCTGATTGCCTTCGATCCCAATTACCGGCCGCGGCTGTGGCGCCGGCGCGAGGACGCGCAGGCCGCGATCCTCGAGGCACTCGCCGTCGCCGACATCGCGCTCCCGACCTTTCCCGACGAGCAGATGCTGTTTAGTGATACGACACCGCAGAAAACAGCCGAACGGCTGCGAAAGCTGGCCGGCGAAGTCGTCGTCAAGAACGGTGAGGAACCGGCGCTGATCGCGCAAAACGGAACCTTGCAATCGGTTCCGGCGGTGCACGTCGCCACCCCGGTCGACACCACCGGCGCCGGCGACTCCTTCAACGGCGCCTACCTCGCCGCCCGCCTTGCCGGCCATGCCCCGGCAGAAGCCGTGCTGCGCGCTCATCGCGTCGCCGCCGCCGTCGTGCAGGTGCGCGGCGCCCTGGCGCCGTTCGAGACGCTCAAGGCTGCGTTCGAGGCACCCGCTATCTGACCTTGATGACGACCTTGCCCTTGGCGCGTCCTGTTTCGACATAGGCCAGGGCGTCATTGGTCGCTTCGAATGGAAAGACCCGATCCACAACCGGGCGGATCGCGCCGGCTTCGATGAGAGCGGTGATTTTGCTCAGCTGATCGCCCTGCGCCCACATGAACAGGAACGAAAACTGCACGCCGCGGCGCTTGGCTTTGGCCCGAATTCCGCGACTCAGGAAGCGCAGCACCAGCCTCAGCGTCAAGTTCAGTCCCTTTTCCCTGGCAAATTCGGCATCCGGTGGACCGGAGATGGAGATGAGCTTGCCACCCGGTTTCAGCACCCTCACGGATTTTTCCAGTGTCTTGGCGTCCTGGCTGTTCAAGACGACATCGTAGCCCGACAGAACTTTCTCGAAGTCGTCTTTCCTGTAGTCGACGACGACATCGGCGCCGAGACTTTTGACCAGATCGGCACTTGCCGCGCTCGCGGTTGTCGCAACGGTCGCGCCGAGGTGCTTGGCCAACTGAATAGCAAATGTCCCGACGCCGCCGGAACCAGCCTGAATGAAGACCTTCTGTCCCTTCTTCAGGTTTGCCCGTTCGATGAGCGTCTGCCAGGCGGTGAGACCGACCAGGGGAATCGACGCCGCCTCTTCCATACTGAGATTCTCGGGCTTCAAGGCTACGTCGGCCTCATTCACGGCAATGAATTCGGCGAATGTCCCAATCCGGCCGTCGCGCGGCCGCGCATAGACCTCGTCGTCGGCCTTGAACTTGCTGACTTGCGATCCTACGCGGATAACCTTCCCAGCCACGTCGTGGCCCAGGATGAAGGGCCGGCGGTAGGGCAGGATGAGCTTGAATTCTCCGGTTTTGACCTTGGAATCGAGCAGGTTCACCCCTGCGGCATGGACCTCGACCAAGACATCGCTGTCCTGGAGCTCCGGCTCCGGCATTTCGGCCAGCCGCAGGGCGCCCTTTTTATTATACTTATCGACAACGAATGCCTTCATGGCAGTTACTTTCCAAGAATGTCTGTTGCTGTTCGGGACGAAACAAGCCGAACGTTTTCAGCTGCATGGCCGCCCTGCGGCAAGGCCTCAGCCTCGAGGAAGGACAGCGCCTTCGGGACAAAAGCGGCGTGGTTCTGAAATACCCCGCCATGCCCGGCATCCGGATAGATGACCAGATGCGCCCCCGGGATACGCCCGGCGAGATCGTAGGTATTGCTGCTCGGCACCATCCTGTCCTGGTCGCCATTCGCAACCAAAGTGGGAATGCGGATGGTGCTCAGGTCTTGTGGCGCCTGGAGTCCGTAGGCCTTGATCGCCTTGAGTTGCGCGCCAAACGCGCTCAGCGATATCGCCTTGTCCCGGTTATTCCGGCGCTCCTTCAGCCGTTGCAGAAATGCGTTTGCGGCGCGGCGCCCATTCGGCGTTCTTGTGAAGAAGAGATAGTACTTCGGATCCCGAAAAGTCAGCGCGCCCTTGATCATGTCCACGATCGTCAGCGGCGTCACCTTGTCGATGCCTTGCCCACCGGCCGGCCCCGTGCCAGCCAGGATGAGTTTGCGCACAAGCTTGGGCTCGGTCAGCACAATCTCTTGCGCCACGAAGCCGCCGAGTGAAAAGCCGAAGAGATCGACTTCTTCGAACCCCAGCGCCCGGACAAAGGCGACCGCATCCCGCGCCATGCCGGAAATGGTCGACGGAGTTTTGCCACCCGAAGCACCGATGCCGCGATTGTCGAAGGCAATTACCCGCCGGGTCGCAGCGAGGCCATCGACGATGCGCGGATCAAAATTGTCCAGCTGAGCAGCCAGATGGTTGAGCAGGATCACCGGCACGCCCGCCCTGGGCCCGAGTTCCCTGTAAGCAAAGGCTGTGCCGCCGACGTCGATCGAGAGCGTTGGCACGTCCTGGAACAACGCCGGTGAACGCGGCAACCGATTGGATCTATGTGTCATGCTTGGCGTCTCCGTTTCGTAGGGCCTGGCCAAATGTGTTGTGGTTGCTAGTCGCATGTGCGTGAAATCCTCTGGCTCGCCGTTGTTCAGACCGGCAGTCGGAACTGCTTGCGCAGGCTCTTGTCGAAAATCCCCGCGGGGGCAAAGCGGCGCAGCAGGCTGACCTGGCGCGCTGCCTTGCCAGCGGTATAGCGCCGTCGCGGACGGGCATCGGTCGCTGCCTTGACAACCACATCCGCCACCACTTCCGGCCGATCGGCCTTGGGCATCACATCGCCCAGCAGCGCCTTCAACCCGGCTCGAGCCCGATCGTATTCCTTCAACAGCGAATCCGGCTCGATGCCGTTCTGGTCGAAGACGGTGCGGACGAATGCCGGCTCGATGACGGAAACGCGGACGTTGAAGGCGCGCACCTCGTGGTCGAGCGATTCCGAATAGCCTTCGAGCGCGTGCTTGACCGCCGAGTAATGAGCTGAGTATGGCGCGGGTACCAGTCCCAGAATCGAGCCGATATTGATGATGCGCCCTTCGCCGCGCCGCCGCATCGACGGCAACACCGCATTGGTCATCCGCATGACGCCGAACAGATTGACGTCGAACAGGGCTTGTACCTGTGCGACCGAGGATTCCTCGGCGCCGCCTAGCAGACCGACACCGGCATTGTTGACCAGGAGGTCGATCCGGCCGGTCTGCGCGAGCACGTTGGCAACGAGCGCATTGACGGCCGCATCATCGGTCACGTCGCATGCCAGCATGGTCACTCCGCCCGGACCATTACTGGTCTTGCGGCGACTTGTCCCGAAGACAGTGAAACCCGCCCGCGCCAAGGCCTCGGCGCTGGCGCGGCCGATGCCCGAGGAGGCCCCGGTCACGATTGCGGTCTTTTCAGAATTCCCATTCATTTTGATGTTCCAGGTTCGAGAGGTCTAGCTTATTTCCACGAATTGACTTATGATCGTAATATCAGATTATGAACATAATGCAATGGCAGGACAGGAAAGAAAGACCATGCGCTACGAAAAGGGCCGAAAAGACGCGTCACGCAGCCGGATCATGGAGGTCGCCGCCGAACGTTTTCGATCTGACGGTATCGCGGCGTCCGGGCTGGCAACCATCATGAGCGACGCCGGGCTGACGAACGGCGCCTTCTATCCGCACTTCCAGTCGAAGGCGGAGCTCGTCCGTGAAAGCGTGGCGGCGGCCTTGGACGCGCAGTCGCATGAAGTGCAGGAAGCATTGGCCGCCGGCGGTCCGGAAATGGCCATAGAGACGTATCTATCGGCCGAGCACCGGGACAATCCTGGAAAGGGTTGCGCTTCGGCCGCGTTGTTGCCGGAAATCGCGCGGCAGCCGCCTGAAACGCGAGCCCTCTATGCCAAGCGCGCTCAATCCCTGGTGCGCCAGATAGCTGAAGCTCTGCCGCAGACGAACGATCCCGAGGGCGCTGCGTTGGGCATGTTTGCAACGCTCATCGGCGCGCTTCAACTCGCGCGCGCCGTGGAAGGAACGGAATTATCGGATCGTATCCTGGCGGCGGGAGCAGCTGCCGCAAAGGCGCTGATCCGGCCGGTTCAAGACGAGGCGGCCTCCTGAGGGCAGCCCGGATTATTCGGCCGGCTCGAATCTGCCTTGCACCAAGACTGTCTCCACCGGCCCGAGCGGATTGATGATCCGGCTCTCCAGGACTTCGATAAGTTTGCGTCCAACACCCGCCATATCCACGGAATGAACTCCGATCTTTGCCGGCAGGAAGCGTGCCAGCCGCGTGCTGTCACGGGTGACGATGTGGACGTCGCGGCCTGGTGTGAGACCCCACTTGCCGAGAGCGTGCAACGCTCCCAGAAGGCCCAGTTCGTTGGCGCACGCCAAGCCCGTTGGCGGATCTGATGACCCCAGCAAGCGATCGAACCAGCCTGCGCTCGATTCCATGGTGAACATGCCATGACCGATCAACGATGGGTCGATCGGAATGCCAGCCTCGGCCATTGCCCTTCCATACCCGGAAAGACGCGTGGCACTCGCCTGGTCCTCCGGAACGAGAAGTTGCAGCGCAATACGTCGACAGCCCTTATCCATGAGCCGCCGGGTCGCCTCATAGGCAATCTGTTCATTGTCGACATCGACGTAAGGATACGCGATATCCAGGTCGGTTCTTCCAAACGCGACGAACGGCATGCGTCTATCCAGCAGCAGCTTGACGCGCGGATCAGCCGACACCAGGCGCGTGATGACCAGGCCGTCTGCGCTGTGCGCCTGAAGCTGCCGCTGCACACTCTCAACGGGATCGTCGTCGGGAGTGGTGGAATAGATGGACAGACTATAACCGGCTTGCCGCGCCGCCAGCGTCATGCCTTCGATTAAAGGAAGCTTCAATAGATCGGACAGATGGTCTCGTGTTTCCATCGGGAGTACTGCCGTCAGCGTCTGCGTTCGACCGGTTTTGAGCGCGCGACCATGATGATTTGGTAGATAGCCGACCCGCTTAGCCGCCTCCTTGACGCGGGCTATGGTCGAGGGCTGCACCTCCGGCCCATCCTTCAGAGCGCGGGATACCGTGGTCACCGACAGGGAAAGTTCAGCGGCGATCTGCTTTAGATTGGCCATTGTTCGCCCGACTTCATTTGCGAAAGCGCCGGCTGATTTGCTGACCGCCATAACGTTACCGAATTCGACATCCCGGTCAATCCAAACTCCCGCAGGAAGCAGCTTGACTCCGGCGCATTCAGATGCAATCGTAACGTTACGATTACAAAATAATGGCTCTTTCAAGCGATATTCCATAAAAGTTGGGGAGGAGAACCTATGTCCTGGCTACGCATTTCCTTAACAGCATTCGCAATCTCGGCTGCCCTGCCCGTGCATGCGCAGACGGTCACCATCACGACCGCAGGCGGCGACTATGGTAACGCCATGAAGGAAGCCATGTGGGGCCCGGCTGCAAAAGAGCTTGGCTATGATGTCCGCGAGGAGACCCTAAGCGACGGCTTGGCCGCCCTGAAAATGCAGGTCACCTCGGGTGCGGTCACGACCGACGTCATTCACCTGGGCTCACCGGAAGGCGCGCAGGCTGCCGCACAATCGCTGCTGGAGCCGCTCGACTACAAGATCATCGATCCGAAATCCGTGCCGGAGGGTGCGAAGTCCGACTACTGCTATCCGTTTGACTCCTATGGCACCGTCATGTCGTGGAACACCAAGACCTATGGCGAGAACCCGCCGAAGACGTGGGCGGAATTCTGGGATGTTGCCAAATTTTCTGGCCGTCGCGCGTTGCGCGCCAATGCGCAAGACTCGATCGAGATCGCGCTTCTCTCCGATGGCGTGGCACCGGCGGACGTCTATTCCGTGCTCAGCACCCCGGAAGGGCTAGAGCGCGCCATCAAGCGGCTTGAAGCGATCAAACCAGATGTCGCCGTGTGGTGGACCTCGGGCGCCCAGTCGGCGCAGTTGCTGAAAGACGGCGAGGCGGATTTGGTCATTACCTGGAACGGACGCGCCCAAACCGTGAAAGCAGATGGCGGCGCGGCTGACTACACGTTCAAGGGTTCGGTCATCGGCACGGACTGTCTTGGGGTGCCGAAGGGAGCGCCGAACAAGGAAGCCGCGATGAAGCTCATCGCAGCGATGACGCAGCCCGCGCGGGTTGCCAAGCTGACCGATTTCATTGCCTACGGCCCAGTCAATCCTGCGGCATATGAGGGTGGCCTTATTCCCGAGGACCGTCTGAAGACCCTTGCGACCGCACCTGAAAATGCTGGCACTTCGGTGTTTTCCAATTCAGAATGGTGGGTCAAGAATGGCGAGGCTGCCCAAAGAGCCTTCGATGAAATGATGGCTCGCTGACTCTCAGCTCTGACGCATGTCGCGCAAAAATGTGCAGCGCGCGACAATGACATGCATGAAAACAAGAACCTAAAGCGCGTCGCGTGAAGCCGGTCGAACGCGACGCGCTTCAAGGCTGGAGCACATGATGAAGTCGCTCGCGATCACCATCGAAAGCGTGCACAAGGCTTATGGGTCCTACGTCGCACTGGATGATGTTTCGCTCGACATTCAGGCTGGCGAATTCCTCACGCTGTTAGGACCATCGGGATCGGGCAAGACCACGTTACTCATGGCTCTGGCCGGTTTTGTCCGGCCGGATTCCGGTAAACTTTTCTTGGGCGATCGAGACATCACCCGCCTGCCGCCCAACAAACGAGACATCGGCATAGTATTCCAGAATTACGCCTTGTTTCCCCACATGAATGTCCTGGCGAATGTCGCGTATCCGCTGGTGCTGCGCCAGGTACCGAGAGCGGAGGCGCGTCAGCGGGCGCTTGATACCTTGGCCCGCGTGAAGCTGGATGGTCTGGCGGAGCGCAATATTGCCGCACTATCCGGCGGCCAACGTCAACGGGTGGCATTGGCGCGGGCTATCGTTTTCGAACCGCGCGTGATGTTGATGGACGAGCCGCTGTCGGCGCTCGACAAGAACCTGCGCGAGACCATGCAGTATGAGATCCGGCGTCTGCATGATCATCTACGGATCACCACGATCTATGTAACCCACGACCAGCGCGAAGCGCTGATTATGTCTGACCGGATTGCGGTGATGAATTCTGGCCGCATCCAGCAGATAGATACGCCGCAGCGGATTTATGATCGTCCATCGACCCGCTTCGTCGCGGAGTTCATGGGCGAGGCCAACATTGTGGCCCCGGGCTCAGCGCGCAGAATCGACGGCGCCGAAGCATCACGCGAAACTCTGATGATCCGCGCCGAAAGCTTCCATCTTGATGCGAAGCTCGTCGGGGGAGACGGAGTGGCTCTCGAAGGAATACTGCGCGCCAAAGCGTTCCGCGGCGAGAACTGGCTTTTGACGCTGGCGCTTGACGGCGGGCAAGAGGTTCTTGTCTGCATTCCGGCAGCGCTGGCCGGCGGCTGCGCCGAGCTTGCCGCCGGTCAGCGGATGACCGCATATGCACCGGCAGCGAAGGTTCACGCGATACCGGGAGCGATGGCGTGACCGTCGTCCGGGACCCGGCGCTCGCGGCGGATGCGCGGCGCGAGCGGCGGTTTTTTCTTTCACTTTCGCTCCCGGCGCTGTTCATCGTTGGACTGGCGGCGATACTGCCCATCCTTTGGATCATCCGGCAATCCTTCCTGACCACCGGGGGTGAGTACACTGTCGGCAACTACCAGAAGGTCCTTTCGAGCGGACTGACGTGGTCGGCGCTCGTCACGACCCTCGAACTGTCCTTGGGTACGCTGGCGGGCTGCATTCTCCTCGGCACTCCTCTGGCGCTGGCGCTAGCCAGCGTCAGACCAAGGCTGGCCAACGTGCTCATGGCGTTCGTCATGCTGCCGCTGTGGACCTCTATTCTGGTGCGTACCTATGGTTGGCTCGTGCTCTTGCGGCGCGACGGCCTGATCAACGCGGCTTTGACCGGTTCAGGCCTGACGGCGGAGCCATTGCCGCTGGTCTACAACTTCACGGGAACGCTCATCGGCATGGTGCACTACATGCTGCCACTTTTTCTGCTGCCTGTTTATGCTGCGATGCGCGATATCGACCCAAATCTCATTCGCGCGGCTGCGAGCATGGGAGCCACTCTCAGGCAGGTCATCCGCACAGTCATTATGCCGCTTTCGGCGGGCGGCATCTTCTCGGGTTCGATCATCGTCCTCATCTACGCCATAGGTTTTTTCATCACGCCGGCGGTGCTTGGCGGCGGCAAGGTAAATCCGCTCTCTACCCGGATCGAGCGTACACTATCGACCTTTCAGGACTGGGGGTCGGCAAGCGTCCTGGGCATTCTGCTCCTCGTTCTTATGGCGCTGATCGGTGTGATGTTGCTGGCGGCACGCCGTCTGGTGGCCCAGAACACCGTGGAAGCCTCCCATGCTTGAAGCCTATCCGCAAAACAGGCTCGCCCGCATTTTGCTCTGGAGCTTTGCCGCTCTTGTGATGGCATTTCTGATGCTGCCGACGCTCGTGGTGGTGCCGCTTTCCTTTTCGGCGTCGAATCTCCTCGAGTTTCCGCCGCACGCCTACTCGTTGCGCTGGTACGAGAACTTCTTCGGCTCGGCAACGTGGATGGCCGCGCTGAGAACGAGTTTGATCCTTGGGACGTTGACGGCGTTGATCGCGGTGCCTTTCGCGCTGCTCGCCTGCATTTCAATGAATCGGCTGGGCGGAAAAACCGCTGCGGCCATCCAGAGCGTCCTGCTGACCCCCTCGATCACCCCCGGTATCCTGCTTGCGATCGGTCTCTTCTTTGTGTTGGCCGCACAACATCTGATCGGAACGCTATTCGGTGTGCTGGTCGGACATGTGGTGCTGGCCGTTCCGGTCGCCTGCATTGTGTTGCTACCCGCTCTCGCCCGCTTTGACTGGAACCAGGTTCAGGCGGCGCGCAGCCTCGGTGCAAACTGGGCCAGGTCCATTGGCGGAATCATCGTTCCGCAACTTCGGATCAGCTTGCTGTCAGCGACATTGATGGCGTTCCTGACTTCGCTCGACGAGTCCGTGATTTCGATCTTCATCGCAAGCGGTCGCAACAGCACGATGCCGAAGCTTATGTTCCTGTCGCTGCGCGATCAGATCGATCCGACCATTGCGGCGATCTCGACATTGTGGACCGTCATCGTCGTGGCCGTCGTCCTGATTGTGACCCTTCGCCAAAAATCCTGACCGAGACTGGAAACATGCCCACCAATTGCCACGCAGCCGACGATCTGACGGATCATTCGACGGACATCCCTCAGGTAGGGTTGGCCATCATCACCGGGTCGGCAAACTGGGGGCTTGCCTTCCCGGAAGATGTCGAATTCGATGGTGTGCGCACCTTGCGGCGCGACATGAGTTTTGAAACACCTTTCGGTCGCACCGACAACTGGAAGCTGCTCGAGTTCGATGCGTCGATCACAGCGGAAGGGAGAGCAAAACGCGCGCTGTGCATGTATTCGCACGGCAATCCCCGCGACCGTATCGACCATTCCTGCCATCGCCGCGCGTTCTGGGTATTGATGCGGGCGGGTGTACGGCAAGTTCTCGCCTGCTCGACTGTAGGCGCCGTCAACAAGGCGATCCAGCCGGGCGACATGGTGGTGACCGCCGATATCATTGAACTGACGCAGACCCCGTTTTCACTGCTTCCTGACCGTCAGAGCTTTGACTGTTCGGGCAAGCAAATCGTGTGTCCAAGATGTGCGGCGGTTCTGGTCGAAACGGCCCGCCGTCATTGGCCAGCCGAATGCCGCGTTTATGGCATCGAACAGCAGTTGGTGGCTGCCCATTGTTATGGGCCCCGGCTGACAACGCCTGCCGAAGCCTTGGCATATCGTGGCATGGGGGCGGATGTACTCAACCATTCCATCGCCCCTGAGGCGACCTTGTCGCGCGAGATCGGCGCGTGTTTCGTGCCTTGCGCGTTCGTGACGGCGGGCTTCAACGACTACATGGATCGCAATCGCCAGAAATTGCTGCAGGAGGACGTGCTGCCCAGTCTCTCCATGACAGCCTCGCGGGTCGCGCTGGAGACCGCCGCGCGACTTCCCGCTGATCCGGAATGCTCCTGTCACGGCTTGAAGTCGCCTCAGCCGAAAGAACGCTCCAGCCGGTTCTGAGACGACCTTGGTGCGCCGGATAGCTGAAGCTCTGCCACCCACCAACAATACCGAGGGCGCTGCATTGGGCGTGTTTGCGACGTTCGAAACGTTGAGGGCGGCGTTTGAGGATTAGGGTCAAAACTCAATCAGACTGGCTGCCGCCAATGGCCCAGATGGGCGGAACTTGCCGTTTGAATTAGTCGGCGGGAATGAGCACAGAGCGCCATGAGCGGAAGCTTAGCAGCGGTCACGCCAGCGCCCAGTTAGCGCTACGAAGCAGACCTTCAGCCTGTGCCGGAAGCGGGGCCCGGCTTACCAAGTGGCATATCCAGGAAGCGCGTCCCCCTCTTCAGCTAGGCACCGTTTTCGGCTCTACGCTATGCCTGCGCGACGAGCCCCTTCCTTAATCGCAGCGAGGGCCAGAGGATTGGTGACGGGATAGGTTCGGATGAAGTTCTCGACGGTGAACCTTGGAAACTCGACGGCAATCCGCCTGGCGATCGACTGCGCCTGCGCCGACTCTTCGAGCAGCGCGTGGCACAGGGCACGGAACATCAGAGTGACGGGAATATCCGGCGGACTTTGGCACAGCGACGACAGACTGTCGGCATAGCGACCGGCGACGAACCGCGCCCGGGCGAGCTGCGCGTAGTACCAACTCGGAGCCTGCGGATTGAGGCGAAGCGCCCGTTCGGCGAGAGCACAGCCTTCTTCCGGATTTCCACACACGAGAGCTCGGCTTGAGGCAAGCATCGACAGCACATCGGCGTCATTGGGTGCCAGGGCCAGCGCCCGGTCGTATTCCTCTGCGGCCCCGCTGATATCGCCGTCAATGGCGCGGAGAGCGCCCATGTAAAGGCGCGTCATCGGATCGGTAGGGTCGAGCGCCAGAGCCTTTTCCACGCATTCTCGCCAGCGCTCGACCGAAGCGGCTGAATCTGGCGTGAAGGCATTGAAGGCATCGACCGCATGTGCCAATCCCAACGTCATCCAGGCCCGCGCGAAGCCGGGGTCGAGTTCCACGGCGCGGGACAGCATGCGTATGGCTTCTGCCCTCGCATCGGTCGTGAATCTGTCGTGCAGTTCCACCCCGAGTAGATAGCAGTCGTAAGCAACCAGGCTCGAGGGAGGCTTCCGCCGAGCCACCTCACGCCCGAGATTGGCGAGCTTGCCGAAAGTGCCTGCCAGGGCGTTGATAACGTTCTGTGTGATGCTGTCCTGCATGAGAAAAAAATCATCGGTCGACTCGTCGAACCGCGCCGACCAAAGGTTGGCTCCGGTCCGGGTGTCGACCAGCTGCACCGCGACGCGGACACGCTGTCCGATCGCCTGGAGGGTGCCTTCCAGCAGGTAATCGGCGTTCAGTTCCCGTCCAACCGAGCGTGTGTCGCTCGCCCGTCCCCGATAGGACTGCATGGTCTGGCGCGAAATGACCGCAAGGTCGGGATAGCGCGCTAGGTCGCCGATCATGTCGGCCGACAGGCCGTCTGCCAGCCGCGTCCAGCCGTCGTCGGCGCTCAGGTTTTCGAACGGCAAAACCGCAATTACCGGCGGCTTACTGTCGTCGCCGGAAGAAAGGCGTGGTTTGGCACCGACGATCTTGCCAGCAGTAGCGGGGTCGATCAAGACACGGTACACGCGAACCGGTTCGGCGATACTTTTCATTTTCTGCACGCCGAGTGAGGCAAAGCCGATCGGCACCTTTCCCCTCACATGGTCGCAGGCGGTGGCGGAAATCGCGATTCCTCCAGGTTCCGCCAGCCCTTGCAGCCGATCGGCGATGTTCACCGCGTCACCGTGGATGTCGTCACCCTCAACGATAACATCGCCCAGATTGATGCCGATGCGGAAATCAAGCCGCCGTTCTGGCTGCGTGAAAACGTTCACCTCCGCCTTCTGTTGCTGGATTTCGACCGCGCAGCGTAGGGCGTCGACCACACTGTGGAACTCGACCAACATCCCATCTCCCATGGTTTTCACCAGTCGACCATGGTGCGCAGCGATCCTTGGCTTGAATACTTCGTTCAGGTCGGTTCGGAAAAGCGCACGCGTACCCTCGTCGTCGATCTGGCTCAAGCGGCCATAGCCGACGACATCGGCAATCAGGACGGCTGCGAGATGACGTTCCATCCCCCAATCCTTCGCGGATTGTTACCCGCTTTCCAAGCTTACAGCAGGTCGCAGGTTGATGCCATTGCCGCCGCCCCTGAAAGACAGCTTTTCAGGTCTGTGTACTTTGCTGCATGAGAGCCCGAATGTCGGATAAGGGTCAACTTGCGTCGTCAGGGCTCTCGGCGTCAAAAGTCGGAGAGGCTTCGAAGTCGGTCGTTCAGAGTGATTGCGTTTTGACTCCAGTGCGCCGCGCGTCATTGGACGCGCAAAGGACGCTATAACACTTTGAATTTTGCATGACCCTTTCCGAACCGGAGGTCAGCGCAGCAAAACCATGCCGGTTTCCGGGGGTCATGCCCTAAGGCAGCCTGAACCGGTATTCGGTCACGTGATGATAGATCTGCCCGGGCCACAGCGTGGCTTGCGGGAAATACGGCCGGTTCGGCGCATCCGGCCAGATTTGCGGCTCCAGGCAAAAGCCCGAAAACGCCTTGTACTGGCGTCCGCCCAATCCAGGCGAGGACGGCGCCAGATACTGGCCGGTATAGAGCTGGACGCCCGGCTCGGTGGTCCAGAGCTCCATCTCGACGCCGGAATTCGCGCCTTGCGCCCACGACGCCTGCTTCAGCGGCCCGCGCGTCGAGGCGAGGCAGAAATTCTGGTCGTAGGGGAGTTGTTCGCCCTCGGTCTCCATGCGCAGCGGCCGCGCCTGGCGAAAATCGAAGGGCGTACCGTCGACCGGCTTTACCGTGCCTGTCGGAATGAGATCCGCGTCGACCGGCAGATAGGCGCCGGCATTCAGCATCAACCGGTGATCGAGAATGTCGCCGGCGCCGCCGTCATCCAGGTTGAAATAGGAATGCTGGGTGAGGTTGCAGAGCGTCGGCTCCTCGCAGGTGGCGGTCAGTTCGACGCTGAGCGTGCCGGGGATCTTGAGCCGGTAGGTGCAGGTCACGTCGAGCGCGCCGGGAAAGCCCATCATGCCGTCGGGGTCGTGCAATGTCAGCGTGACAAAATCCCTGCCATGCAGCGAAACCGCCCAGGCACGGCGCGAAAAACCTTGCGAACCGCCATGCAGCGTGTGCTTTTCGAGGAAATTGCGCTCGGTCTGGTAGCGTTTGCCGGCAAGCGTGAAGCGGCCGTCGCGGATACGGTTGGCATAGCGCCCGACGACAGTGCCGAAGAAGGCGGTATCCGTCTCATAGTGCTCGAAACGATCATAGCCGAGCACCAATGGCGCCTCGTGCCCAGCCAGGTGCAGATCCTGGATGATCGCACCCAGGCCGATGATGTTGGCGGTAAGGCCGCCGCCACGAATGGTGAAACGGCGGACTTCCTCGCCCGCCTGCGTCGTGCCGAAAACCTCGCCGTCTTTCATCGCCATGCTCGCAAGTTCGTTGCTCGACGCCAGCCTGGCCTTTTCCGAAGCGGCTCAGGGTCTTTTTCGGTATTACCGCATGAGGCTTCTAGAGACCAAGTCCGCCGATGCAGACATATTTGGTGTCGAGATAGTCCTCGATGCCCTGATGGCCGCCTTCCTTGCCGAGGCCCGATTCCTTGACGCCGCCGAACGGCGCCTCAGGGGTGGTGATGAGCCCTTCATTGACGCCGACCATGCCGTATTTGAGCCCTTCCATGACCCGGAAGGCGCGGCCGAGATCGCCGGTGTAGAAGTAGCAGGCCAGGCCGAACTCGGTGTCGTTGGCGAGTGCTACCGCCTCTTCCTCGGTCTCGAACTTGAACACCGGCGCCACCGGGCCGAAGATTTCTTCCTTCATGAAGCGCATCTTCGGCGTCGCATTGGCGATCACCGTCGGCTGGAAGAACGAGCCGCCGAGCGCGTGGCGCTTGCCGCCGGCGACGACCTTGCCGCCCTTGGCGGTAGCGTCGGCGATCAGCTCCTCGACTTTCTCCACCGCCTTTTCGTCGATCAGCGGCCCCTGCTGGACGCCGTCTTCGAGGCCGGAACCGACCTTCAGTCCGTTGCTCGCAGCAGCCAACTTTTCGACGAACTGGTCATAGATGCCGGCCTGCACCAGGAAGCGGTTGGTGCAGACGCAGGTCTGGCCGGAATTGCGGTACTTGGCGGTGATGGCGCCGGCGACGGCCCGCTCGAGATCGGCGTTATCGAAGACGATGAACGGCGCATTGCCGCCGAGCTCCATCGACACTTTCTTGACCGTCACCGACGACTTCTGGATCAGGATCTTGCCGACCTCGGTCGAGCCGGTGAAGGTGATCTTCTTGACCAGCGGGTTGGCACAGATCTCGTCGCCGATCTCGCCGGCAGCGCCGGTCAGGATATTGATCACGCCTTTGGGGAAGCCGACTTCCTCGGCAAGCGCGCCCCAGGCAAGGCCGGAATAAGGCGTCTGCGACGCCGGCTTGACCACGGCGGTACAGCCGGCGGCAAGCGCCGGACCGAGCTTGCGGGCCAGCATCGAGGACGGGAAATTCCATGGCGTGATGGCGGCGATGACGCCGACCGGTTCCTTGGTCACCAGGATACGGCGGTCAGCCCACGGCGACGGCACGACGTCGCCATAGGTGCGGCGGCCTTCTTCGGCGAACCACAATATGTAGGACGCGGCCGAGCCGATCTCGCCCTTCGATTCGAACAGCGACTTGCCCTGTTCGATGGTCAGCAGTTCGGCCAACACGTCCTGATTATCCATCATCGCGTCGTGCAGCTTGCGCAACAGCTTCGAGCGTTCGAGCGCGGTGGTCTTGCGCCATGTCTGGAAGGCAGCGTCGGCGGCTTCGATGGCGCGGCGGGTCTCGGCCTTGCCCGACTTCGGCACCGTGCCGATCTTGAGGCCGGTGGCAGGATTGTTGACGTCGACCGTCTGGCCTGAATCGGCCTGCACCCATTCGCCATTGATGAGATTGGCCTGCCGCATGAAATGGCTGGTCTTCTGAAGCATGATGTCGCCTCCGTTCGGCACCTGGCGGGCCGGTCGCTGATTCGTGAATGGACGTGCGCGATAGCATCGCTAGAGCCACTGCTCTTAGCCCAGGGCAAGCCCCGCAAGCAATCACAAGATGGCATATAGGGTTTGGGCCAGCCAAAGCGAGAGGCGATGCAGCCGGGTTCTTATCCAAAAACCCGGATTCTTATCCAAAAAACCCGAGTTCTTATCCAAAAACCCGAGTTCTTATCCAAAAACATGGACGACCACGGTCAGCCAAAACGCAGTGGTCACGACCGCACAGGCGGTGGCGATGGTCATCTGGTTCGACGCCAGCGCCTGGCCGGTGTTGAACTGCACCGCGATGAGATAGGAATTGATGCCGGACGGCAACGCCGCAACCATGACCGCCACCTTGGCCGTCAATGGCGGCAGGCCGATCAGCCAGACCAGGCCGAGAACCAGCGCCGGCATCAGGAACAGTTTCAGCGCCGACAGCGCCAGCGCCGGCCTTACATTGCCGGAAATGCCGAAACGGCGCAGGCTGAGCCCCATGGCGAACAGCGCCACCGGGGCGGCCGTGCCGGCCAGCGCGTCGCTCAGCCGCGTCGCAAGCACCGGCAGCGGCGCACCGGTGAAGCGCCAGCCAGCCCGGCCAGTATGCCGATGATCAGCGGATTGATGAATACCCGCCTGAGAAAGCTCCTGACGACGCGGAGCGGATGCACAGGCTCGCTGCCGCCGCGGCCGAACATCTCGAACAGGATGATCGAGGCCATCATCATCACCGGCAGATGAATGGAGACGAGCAGTGACAGCACTTCGAACCCCGCCGGCCCGAACACGCCGATGATGAAGGGCGCGCCGAGCAGGACAACGTTGGAGTAGGACGACGACACGCCGCCGACGACGCCGGCGCGGGCGTCCCGCCCGAAGATGCGCGTAATGACCAGATGGCCGGCAGCCCAGGTAAGCGCCACCGCCGCGAAATAGGCGCCCCACAGTGACCACGGCGCCACGCCGTGGAAATCAGCCTTTACCATGGTCTGGAACAGCAAAAGCGGCATTGCCACGTTGATGGCGAATTCGGATACGCCCTCGCCGCTCGCCGGCTTCAAATAGCCGGTCAACCCGGCAAGATAGCCGAGCCCGACAAGACTGAAGACGAAGAGGACGGTTTCGGTAAGCGGAGACATTTTTCCCGTGATAGGCGAGGCTCGGCGGCGGCGCAATCGCCCTTCCCTCGCGAAGGTACCGGCCAACAATCCGATCGCTCGGATCTTGCCCGAATTTGCTCATGGTTGGATGCCAGCGCTATACAGGGTTGTTGGGGGGGACACGCGGCGAATGGGCCCTGTCGGAAATCAGCACTTCTTCAAGCAGGCGTGGCTGACGGCTTTCGTCGGCGCCATGCTTTGCCTCGTGGTGACCTCGGCTCATGCCGCGGAGCCGGCGAGCCTCAAGGGCGTGGCGCTGATTGTCGGCCAGTCGAAATACCAGCACATAGCGGCGCTCCCCAACCCCGCCAACGACGCCCGCGACATCGCCAAGATGCTGACCGATCTCGGCTTCGAGGCGCGCAGCGTCACCGACCGCGACACGGCAAAGCTGAAGCGCGACCTCGAGCGTTTCGCCGAGGATGCCGAGGACGCCGACGTCGCCTTGATCTACTATTCCGGCCACGGCATCGAGGCCGGCGGCGAAAACTATCTGGTGCCGGTCGACGCCGACGTTTCTTCATTGAAGGACGCCGATCAGGCCCTGGTGCCGATCTCCGCCGTCATGGACGAATTGAAGACGACCGTGCCGGTAACGATCATGCTGCTCGATGCCTGCCGCACCAACCCGTTTCCGGCGGATGCGGTGCTGCGCCGGGCGCCGACGGCCTCGGCCTCGCCGATTGGCGCCGGCGGCCTGGAGCCGGTGCGCGGCGCCAGGGCACTGGCGAACGCGACCGCGACGGAAAATCTGGGAACGGTGATCGGCTTTGCCGCCGAGCCGGGGCGGCCGGCACTCGATGGCATCGTCGGCGAAAACAGCCCCTACGCAGCGGCACTTCTGCGCCATCTCGCGGCGATGAAGGGCACCGAGTTCGGCTCGGTCATGCGCATGGTGACAGAGGAGGTCTATCTCGACACCAAGGCAAAGCAGCGGCCATGGGTCAATGAAAGCCTGCGCCGGCTGCTCTATTTCGGCGTTGCACCGCAGGAGCCGACCGGCGACGACGGCCTGATCACCGGCGAGCGGCGGCAATTGCTGCTGACGATCGCCGAGTTGCCTGACCCCAAGCGGGTACAGGTCGAACTGGCCTCGCTGCAGGACGGCGTCCCGCTCGACGCGCTTTATGGCGTGCTGAAGGCGCTCGGCACCGAAAACATGCCGGAGGACCCCACCGACCTGCAAAAGCTGCTCGACGCCCAGGCCGAGCGCCTGAAGAAGATGATCTCCGAGCGCGACGCGCTGCGCACCGACGACCCCGAGATCAGCCGCCTCGTCGCCTCGGCCGACAAGGCGATCGGCCAGGGCGCCATCGTCACCGCGCGCAACTTCCTCGACCAGGCGGTGGGCCGGGTCGAGCAGGCCAGCGGCGTGGTCGATCGGGCAGAGGATCTGGTCAGGCAGAAGCGTCTTGCCGACGCGGCGATCTATGCCAGGCGCGCCGACGCTTCGGCGCTGGTCTTCGACTATCTGTCGGCCGCCAACGATTACGGCAAGGCCTTCTCGCTGGTCGAGAAATGGGACGACAGGCTGCGCTGGAACTACAAGAACCAGGAGGCGGAAGCGCTTAACGCGCATGGCAACGCCACCGGCGACAGGCAAGCGCTGCAGCACGCCATCGACGCCTACCGCGTCATCCTGAACTTCATCCCCAATGGCGAGCAGAACCGCGATTGGGCGATCACCCGCAACAACATGGCGGTGGTGCTGCAGACGATCGGCGAGCGCGAGCGCGAAACCGACCGGCTGGAAAAGGCAGCGAAAATCTTTCGCGATTCGCTTGCCGTGTTCGAGCGCGAGAAGGATGATCTCAACTGGGCGGCCGCCCAGAATAACCTGGCCAATGTGCTGTTGAAGATCGGCGAACGCGAGAGCGACCCGAAACGCCTGAACGAGGCGGTGGTGGCGATGCGCGCCACGCTGGAGAAGCGGCCGCGCGACAAAGTCCCGCTGGATTGGGCCGCCTCGCAAAGCAACCTTGGCCTTGCGCTTTACGCGCTTTCGGAGCGCGAACCGGACGGCGAGCGCCTGACCGAGGCCGAGGCCGCCTACCGGCTGGCGCTTGAAGAATATACGCGCGAAAAGGCGCCCGTTCAGTGGGCGATGGTCCAGAACAACCTCGGCAATACGCTGGTGTCTCTGGGCACGCAACGCAACGACAAGGCAAAAATCGACGAGGCAGCCGACGCCTTCCGCGCCGCGCTCGAAATCCGCACACGCGATACCTTCCCGCTCTCGTGGGCGAGCAGCCGTCTCAATCTGGGTAACGCGCTGAGCAGTGCTGCCCGTTTCGATCTCGGCACCGGCCTGCTCGAAGAGGCGGCTGCCGCCTATGGCGACGCGCTGACCATATTTACACGCCAACGTTTTCCGACGGATTGGGCTTCGGCGGAGAACAATCTCGGCTCGATCTACCAGACGCTCGGCCAGCGCACGCGCGATCCTGCCAGGCTTGAGCAATCGGCTGCTGCATACCGGGCGGCACGGCGCGTCTATACCAAAAAGGAGTTTCCGCTCGACTGGGCGATGACCCACTACAATCTCGGCAACACGCTGCAACTGCTCGGCGGCGTGACCGACAAGCCGGTGCATTACGAGGCGGCGATCGAGGCCTATCGCGATGCACTGCGCGAATACAAGCGCGAGACGACGCCGCGGCAATGGGCACTGGCGCAGGCCGGCCTCGGCTCGGCGCTGCAATGGCTGAGCATGAGCGAGGCCGACCCCGGCAAACTGGCCGCATCGATCGCCGCGCGCCGGGCGGCGCTGGAGGTGCTGACCTTCGAGACCTCGCCCGTCGACTGGGCAAACGCGCAGAACGGCATCGGCATGAGCCTGATCAATCTCGGCAATCTCGAACGCACCGGCAAATATCTGGATGAAGCCGAAGCCGCCTTCGAGGCGACACTCAAGGTCTTCACCCGCGAAAGCCAGCCGATGCAATGGGCCTTCGAGCAGAACAATCTCGGCGACGTCCACTGGAACCGCGGCAGCTATGGCGGTGGCAATGCCGAATACCAAAAGGCGATCGAATTCTTCGAAAACGCCAAGCAGGGCTTTACCGAAGCCGGCTACACACTCCCGATCCCGCTGACCGACCGCAAGATCGATCTGGTGAAGAAGCAGATAGCGAAGAAATAGGCGTTTCGGCCGCAGGTTGCACTCGGCTTGTCTTTCAGCCGGCTTTGCCGTCCCTATATGCCGGTCACCGGGGACCTGCCTGCCGGTCACCCGAAAAGGATGTCTGATGCTTCGATTTGTGCTGGCGCTGCTGTTGCTTGCCGTTTCCGCCACAGCCCATGCGACGGAAGCCGGCTGGGCGCTGCTGCGCGACGGCGGGCATGTGGTCCTGCTTCGCCATGCCATGGTCACAGGCACCACCGATGCGGCCAATTTCGATCTCGGCAAATGCGCCACCCAGGTCAATCTCTCTGAGCGCGGCAAGCAACAGGCACGCAAGATCGGCGCGCTGTTTGGCGCCCGCGCCGCACCGGTCGAGCGCGTGCTGTCCAGCCGCTATTGCCGCTGCCTCGAGACCGCCCGCATTGCTTTCGAAAGCGAACCGGAGCCGTTCGCACCGCTTGACCTGCTGAAGACCGACGAAAAGGAGAAGGCCGCCCAGATCGCTGCGATCCTGGCCGAGATCCGCGGCTATTCCGGCTCCGACAATCTGGTCATGGTCACGCATCTCGAAAACATCAAGGAATTGACCGGCATCTCGCCGCGTGAAGGCGAAGCCGTGGTCGTCGAGCCGCAGGGCGACGGCCTGCGCGTGCTCGGCCGCGTTACCTTCTGACCGGGCCGGAGCCGGTTGAAGTGAAAATCTAGCGCTTGGTACCTTAAGCCGAATACCGGTTCCGACCCGCGATGAGGTCTTGGTCGAGTCCAAGGTCGACATTGACCTTAGTCAGGAGCAACGAGCGCTTTTAACGAAAGCGAATGCGATGCTACCGTCTCATCAGGACTTCCGAGCCGTGACAACGGGCAGGTTTTCGTCCTTACTTTGCCGGCCGGAGCCTCAGCGGCCGAAAAAAGGCCCGGATGTCCTCGACCAGGAGTTCGGGTTGCTCAATCGCCGCGAAATGTCCGCCTTTCGGCATGTCGGTCCAGCGCTCGACACGGAAGACTCGCTCGACCCAGGAGCGAGGTGGCATAGGAAGCTCTCGAGGGAAGACTGCAACGCCGAGGGGCGGTGTTATTCGCTCCCTTGGCCCGAAGATCAGGGGGCAGAGCCGGTTCTCTTTGTAAATCCGGAGTGAGGCCTCGATCGTGTTACCGAACCAGTAGAGCGAGATGTCGGTAAGCAGCGTGTCTAGAGGGATGGCGCGTTCGAGTTCGCCTTCGCAGTCGCTCCAACTGCGGAACTTCTCGGCAATCCATGCGGCTAGCCCGATTGGGGAATCTGTCAGTGCAAAGGCTAGCGTCTGGGGCTTGGTCCCCTGCAGAAAAGCGTAGGCCCCCTCCGTTGCGGCGAAATTCGCCGCACTGTCGAGGAATGCCTTCTCCTCCGGCGTGACAGGTGGGTCGTCGCGACCGGGGGTCGGGCGGAAACTGCCTGGAATGTAATTCAGGTGCAATCCGATAAGGTCGTCCGGGTAAAGCCGAGCGAGCCAGGTCGAGACGCCGGCGCCGATGTCGCCACCTTGTGCGGCGAAGCGATCATATCCCAGTTCGCGCATCAGCCCCCGCCACAGCTTCGCGACACGCTTTGAGCTAACGCCGGCCTGATGCGGCGGGGACGAGAAGCCGAAACCCGGAAGCGACGGTGCGACGATATCGAAGGCGTCCTCGGCATCCCCGCCGTATTTGGCAGGATCCGTGAGCAGCGGAATGACGTGCTCGAACTCGGCGAAGGAGCCGGGCCAGCCATGAGTGAGGATCAACGGCAAGGGTGCTGAACCCTTTCCTTTCTGATGAACGAAATGGATGTCGCACCCGTCTATCGTGACCCTAAACTGAGGCAACAGGTTCAGACGTTTTTCGTGATCGCGCCACCTGAAATCGTATTCCCAGTAACGTGAAAGCTTTCTGAGGAAATCAACGTCAGTACCGTCGTCCCATCCGTGTGCGAAGATCGACGACGGCCATCTTGTCGATTGGATACGACGCTGTAGGTACTCGATCTGTTCATCCGGGATGTGGATGTGGAAGGAATGCATGGCCACGGGTGTTGCTCCGATCAGCGGCGAAGAATTGTCCCATCATCAAGGCACAGAACGCAGGAAACCTCACTGAGCGACCGCTTTGTCCGCTACTTGCTCGTTCCCATCTACGAGACGAAGGTAACATTCCACCGATAGTGTTGAAGAAGTCGGCGATGAAGCCGTGGATCCACTCGCACCGAAGCGTCTTGATTAAGGTCGACGCGACCTCCTCG
>NZ_JAMYLG010000024.1:0-75062 GCF_040317865.1 Mesorhizobium sp. M1365 | reverse complement strand
CCCCCCCCGCCGTCGCATCTCCCCTCCCCCCCCCCCACCCAACCAAACACCCTCCCCCCCCGCGCCGCCCGCGCCGCCCCCCCCCCCCCCCCCCCCCCCCCCCCCCCCCCCCCCCCCCCCTGGTCCATGCTCAGGCGGCCAAGACTGCTGGCATCGGATGGATTGCATGAAACGGAACGCAAAGCCGGTTCCAGGTGTTGATCATGCCGAGCGCAACCGAGAGCTTGACCAGCTCCTCTTCCGAGAAATATTCGAGCGTCCTTGCATAGAGTTCGTCCGACACACCGTTGTCGGCAATCCTGGTCAGCGCGTCGGTCCAGGCCAAGGCCGCGCGTTCGCGCTCTGAAAACAGCGGCGATTCCTTCCAGGCGGAGACGAGATAGAGCCGCTGCTCGCTTTCGCCGTCGCGGCGCGCTTCGCGGCTATGCATCTCGACGCAATACGAGCAGCCGTTGATCTGCGACGCCCTGAGCTTGATCAGATGCAACAGGCTTTTTTCGAGCCCGCATTCGTCGACTGCCTTGTTGAGCGCTGACACCGCCTTCATGATCTCCGGCGCCGCGCCGAAAAATTGCAGCCTCTGTTTCATCGTCTGTAGCCTTTCATGCTTGCTTGGTTGAACTTGATTTCTGCGGCCGCCGATGGCGCTCGACGAAGGCGCAGTTCGCGGCGACCGAACGGGAATCGGCATCGGCGGTGTATTCTGCAACGATGTCGGACAGCCAGGCGTCGGCGAGCGCGGCGCGATAGGCGCGCTCGGCCTTCAGCATGGCTACGTTGATGCCGCAGGGTTTGGCATAGACCGAGGCATCGAGCTTCGCTGGGCCGCGCTGGCGGATTTCGGCGCAGCGGAACGCCGGTTCACGCCCCTCGACGGCCAGCACGATATCGAGCAGCGTTATGCGTTCCGCCGGCCGCGCCAGCCGGTAGCCGCCGGACGGCCCCGGCACTGATTCCAGAATGCCGGACGCAGTCAGCGCGTTGAGATGCTTAAGCAGATAGCTCGGCGACAGCCCGAACGCTTCGGCCATGGCAGCACCTGGCAAGGTCGCGGCGCCATCAACGCCGGCGAGCATCGCGGCGCAGTGGATGGCTGCTTCGACGCCTTCGCCCAGCTTCATTTCGCTCTCCTGTTCATGGATATAGATTATCTTGGATATCTTTTATCCGCAATAGGAAAGTCAAAAAGCGGCGCCCATGGACGCCGCTTTTTTCGAAATGCTATTCCGCCGCCACCTTGGCCATCGGATTGTTGGGATGCGTCGTCCAGTTGGCATAGATCGGCGACACTGGCCTACCAGTGCGCTCATCGATCGCGCCAACCGCCAGTGGCTCCATGGTGATGCAGTTCTCGACCGGGCAGACATTGACGCAGAGATTGCAGCCGACGCATTCGGCCTCGATCACCTCGAAATGCCTGACGCCGTCGACCATGCTGGTGATGGCCTGGTGCGAGGTGTCCTCGCAGGCGATGTGGCAGCGGCCGCATTTGATGCAGGCCTCCTGGTCGATATGCGCCTTTGCGACGTAGTTGAGGTTGAGATACTGCCAGTCGGTGACGTTGGGAGTGGCGCGGCCAATGATGTCGTCGAGCGAGGCATGGCCCTTCTCGTCCATCCAGTTTTCCAGGCCGGCGATCATCTCCTGCACGATCTTGAAGCCATAGGTCATCGCCGCCGTGCACACCTGCACATTGCCGGCGCCAAGCGCCATGAACTCGGCGGCGTCGCGCCAGGTGGTGATGCCGCCGATACCGGAGATCGGCAGGCCCTTCGTTTCCGGGTCGCGCGCGATCTCGGCCACCATGTTCATGGCGATCGGCTTCACCGCCGGGCCGCAATAGCCGCCATGCGAACCCTTGCCGTCAATCGTCGGCTCCGGTGCGAAATTGTCGAGATTGACGCCGGTGATCGAATTGATGGTGTTGATCAGCGACACCGCGTCGGTGCCGCCGGCAAGGGCAGCTCGTGCCGGCTTGCGTATGTCGGTGATGTTGGGCGTCAGCTTGGTGATGACAGGCATGCGGGTGTTGGCCTTGCACCAGCGCACCACCATTTCGATGTATTCCGGCACCTGGCCGACCGCCGCACCCATGCCGCGTTCCGACATGCCATGCGGGCAGCCGAAATTGAGTTCGATGCCGTCAGCGCCGGTCTCCTCGACTACCGGCAGGATCGCCTTCCAGGCATGCTCCTCGCAAGGCACCATCAGCGAGACGACGATCGCCCGGTCGGGCCAGTCCATCTTGACCTGCTTGATCTCGCGCAGATTGACCTGCAGGTCGCGGTCGGTGATCAGCTCGATGTTGTTGAGGCCGAGCAGACGACGGTCGGCGCCCCAGATCGCGCCATAGCGCGGACCGTTGACGTTGACCACCGGCGGGCCCTCTTCGCCGAGCGTCTTCCATACCACGCCGCCCCAGCCCGCCTTGAAGGCGCGAATGACATTATAGGCCTTGTCGGTCGGCGGCGCCGAAGCCAGCCAGAACGGGTTCGGCGACTTGATGCCGACGAAATTGTTGCGGATGTCTGCCATGCTCATGCCCTCCCGTTCGAGGTCAGTGCCCGATGAATGCTCTCCGCCGCATCGCGGCCTTGCGCGACGGCTGAAACAGTCAGGTCGTCGCCGCCGAAAATGCAGTCGCCGCCAGCCCAGACATTGGCCAGCGAGGTGCGCCCTTCCGCATCGACCTTGATGCGGCCGGCTTCCAGCGCGACCTCCGCACCGCTGCCGTTGAGCGCAGCCGGGACAAAGCTCTGGCCGATCGCCTTGAACACCTGATCGGCGACGAGCGTCAGCCGCTCGCCGGTGCCGACGAGCCTGTCGCTGTCCATCGCGGTGTATTCGAGCTCGATCGCCGACACCTTGCCGGCATCGGCAATGACCCGCTTCGGCTGCAACCAGTGCCGGATGATGACGCCGTTGGCGGCAGCCAGATCCTGCTCGAATTCGGAGGCATTCATGTGCTCCGGGCCGCGCCGATAGCAGATCGTCACCTCTTCGGCTCCGAGCAGCTTCGATTGCACCGCCGCGTCGATCGCCGTCATGCCGCCGCCGATGACGACAACACGCCGGCCGACCGGCAGGCTGGCCAGATCACTGGCCTGACGAAGCTCGGCAATGAACTCGACGGCATTGCTGACGCCTTGCGCCTCCTCGCCATCCGCTCGCAAGGCATTGACGCCGGCAAGCCCCATGCCGAGGAACACCGCATCGTAATTCCTGGTCAGGTCCGACAGCTGGTAATCACGGCCGAGCGCCTTGCCGTTCTGGATGTCGATGCCGCCGATCGACGTGACATAGTCGACTTCAGCCTGGGCGAAATTGTCGACGCTCTTATAGGCGGCGATACCGTATTCATTGAGGCCGCCGGCCTTCGGGCGGGCTTCCAGGATGGTCACGTCGTGGCCGTAGCGGGAGAGCCGATGCGCGGCCGCAAGCCCGGCCGGTCCGGCGCCGACCACAGCGACCGTCTTGCCGGTCGGTTCGGAGCGGTTGTAGAACTGCTTGTTTTCGGCCATGGCGACATCGGTGGCGTAGCGCTGAAGGCGACCAATCTGCACCGGCTTGCCTTCGGCCACCTCGCGCACGCAGACTTCTTCGCATAGCGTCTCGGTCGGGCAGACGCGGGCGCACATGCCGCCCAAAATGTTCTGGTCAAAAATGGTCTTGGCTGAGCCGATCGGATTGCCCGTCGAAATCTGGCGGATGAACAGCGGGATGTCGATCGAGGTCGGACACGCATTCATGCACGGCGCATCATAGCAGAAATAGCAGCGGTCGGACTCGACCAGCGCCTCGTGATGATCGAGTGGCGGGTGCAGGTCGGCGAAATTGTCGGCATATTGGTCCGGCGAGAGCCGCCCGCCGGCAATGCCTTGCTTGAACTGGCCTTCTGGCATCGTCAGTTCCCCATGTTCTTGTTTTGGGGAAGGCTAGCACGTTTTGTTTTTTTATCAATTGGTCAATTTTCGGCGCAAACTGCTGAAAAGCCACGAATAAACATGACAAGTGTACTCATGTTACCAAAGCCGCCGACAGGGAAGCTTGGCCATAGCGGCACTGCCGTTGCTGGACTGAGTGGTCAGCCTGGTAAGCTTAGCGTTGGTTTTGATCACCGAAGGCAAAGGGCCCTGAAGTCTTCGTCCGTCAGCTGCGTCCAGCTGCCATCGGGGCCGGGATCGGCCTCCTCCCGATGGCACAGCGCGACAAGTTCGGAAGTGAGCGACATCCGGCGCATGGATCAACAACCCCTCGTTGACTGCGAGCAAAGTCGAAAACCGCAGGGCGCGCAACCCGGTAACATTTCCAATTTGCCGTCATCTTTTTTGGTTGGCTGTCGGATTTTCGTCGTGAAGATCGTCCTAGAATGGATCGCGCATGATCGATGTACAAACCGCAAGGAGCACGACAATGCCACAGTCCCCCATGCCCTTCTTCTGGTACGAGCTGATGACCACCGATCTCGACGCCGCCGAGGCGTTTTACACCTCCGTGGTGGGCTGGAGGGGGCAGCCTTTCGAAGGGGCCCAGGGCATGCCGCGCTATATCGTCATGAATGTCGGCGAGCGCGGCGTCGGCGGGATGATGACGCTGCCCGATGACGCGCGCAAGATGGGCATGCCGCCGGCCTGGGTCGGCTATATCCTCACCAGGGACATCGATGCCGCAACGGCCTCCCTCAAGAAGGCTGGTGGCGCGGTTCACCGCGAGCCCGACGACATTCCTGGCGTCGGCCGCTTCGCCGTCGTTGCAGACCCGCAAGGCGCGATGTTCAACTTCCTGCAGCCCAGCGGCCCCGACCAGCCGCCGCTACCGTTGGCGACCCCCGGCAACATCGGCTGGCATGAGCTCTACACGTCAGACTGGAAGGCGGCGTTCGATTTCTATTCCAGCCAGTTCGGCTGGGAGAAGGGCGACGCCATGGATATGGGTCCGATGGGCGTCTACCAGCTTTTCGCCTTCGGCGGCGAGCCCGTTGGCGGCATGATGAACAAGCCCGAGCAGATCCCGGCGCCGGTCTGGCAGTTCTATTTCAACGTGCCCGGCATCGACGCGGCAGCCAAGCGCGTCACCGACAATGGCGGCAAGATCCTGATGGGTCCGATGGAGGTCCCCGGCGGCAGCTGGATCGTACAGTGCACGGATCCGCAAGGCGCCCATTTCGCGCTAATGGCACCGACGCGGTAACAGGCCGCGCCAATTGGGGGCCGCCATCGTGCGGCCCCAAGGCTGCAGCACGCCTCACGACTCACTCACCGACAGTTGAATGAAGGCCGGACTATTTGAATGGTCCGGCCTTTGGCGATGACCTATGGCCGGGCTAGGTGAAAATGGAGTCGTAGATGAAGCTTTTCGAAGGCCTCGCCGGATATCAACCGTTCGCCCTTGCCGCCTTGCGCATCATGACGGCGCTGCAGTTCATTGAGCACGGCACCCAGAAACTGTTCAATTTCCCCGTCGGCGACCATGCCGGCGCCCTGAGCGCGCTATCGCTGACCGCGGCCATCCTGGAATTCGGAGGCGGCATCCTGCTGGTATTGGGGCTTTTCACCAGGCCGGTGGCATTCCTTCTCAGCGGCGAGATGGCGATCGCCTATTTCATGGCGCACATGCCGCAGAGCTTCTTCCCGGTCAACAATGGCGGCGATGCCGCGATCTCCTTCTGCTTCATCTTCTTCTATCTGGTATTCGCCGGCCCCGGCGCCCTGGCACTGGACAACCGCAAAACATCGTAGCCGGGCGGATCAGCGCGCGCTCAGGCCGACTTGCGCGCAATCAGGCCCGCGAAGGCGATGAACCCGAAGAACTCTCCGGCTTCGACACGCCGGCGCGCCTCGTGCTTCAGCCCGTCGCCAAGCGCCTTGTCGAGTCGCTTCCAGCCGGCCAGAATATCGGCGCCGCGATCGACCAGAGTCAGCATGTAGTCGGGCGCGGCAATTTGGGCGTAGCCGTAGCTGTCGAATTTTTCGACGACAAAGCCCGCCGATTTCGCCAGCAGCGGCAGCCGGCGCGTCAGCCAGCGGTCATTCACCAGCGCCGCCATTGCGGCATCCACGCAATCCTGCAGCGGATCATGATCGCCGATGGCGACCGTCGTCGTCGCGTAATCGCCGTCGAAGATCGCCAGGCAGCCGCCTGGGCGAAGCACGCGCAACGATTCCGTCAGGGCCTTTTCGGGACCGGGCACATGGGTCAGGCAGGTATGGAAGATGACCACATCGAACGAGTTGTCCTCGTGCGGCAGCGACCTGGCATCCCCTTCGACGAAGTTCAGGTTGGGGATATCCGCGGCAAGCTCGCGCGCCTTCGCCAGAAATATCGGCGACGGATCGAGCCCAACAACCTCGTTCACCCCCGGCCAGCGCGCAAGCTCGCGACTGATCGGTCCCGAGCCGCAGCCGCCTTCGAGGACGCGTGCCCTTTCCGGAAAATCGATCGACGAGAAAAACGAGTGGCGAATTGCCTTCTGGCGCGGGTCTGCGGCCCGCAACTCCATCGCGTTGATAAGAACCGCGACAACAGCCGGATCAGCGGTTGTGATCTGCGCATACACGTCGGGCATGGTGGACCTCCGAAGCAATTGCCCAGCCTTCCGCCGCAGCTCGACAATAAAACCAAAGGTCACCGCGCGAAAGAATTTTCACTATCGCGAAATCGTCCTCCCCCTTTCATCGTGCCACCGGCACGGCGACTTCGCCATGCCACTCGGTTCCTCAACCGCGCATCCGCTCGAAATTGGCGTCGAACAGCGGTGTCTGCTGCATACGTGCGGCGTAACGCTTGCCCAATAGCTCGATCTCGAAACCGTTGGCCTCATCGGCGATCTCTTTCGGCACATAACCCATGGCGACGGATTTTTTTGAATGATGTGCGTAGCCGCCTGACGTGACCCAGCCGCGCACGGCACCGCCATACCAGATTGGCTCGTCGCCGATGACGTCGGCATCGGCAGCATCGACGACAAAGGCCCGCAACCGCAGTCTGCCGCCTTGCTTGCGCTCCGCCAGCGCTGCCTGCTTGCCGATGAAATCGGCCTCTTTGCCATAGGCGACGAAGCGGTCGAGGCCGGCCTCCAGCGGCCCATAGATCGGCCGGTATTCGCGCGCCCATGAGCCGTAATTCTTCTCGAGCCGCAGCGCATTGAGCGCGCGCGAGCCGAACAGGCCGATGCCGAATTCCTCGCCTGCCGCCATCAGCGCCTGATAGGCGGCACGCTGATATTCCGGCGCCACCCAGATTTCGTAGCCGAGGTCGCCGGTGTAGCTGACGCGCCCGACCAGGCACGGTGCCATGCCGATATCCATCCTGCTGATGGCCATGAACGGAAAGGCCGTATTCGACACGTCAGATCGTGTGACCTTTTCAAGAAGGTTCCGCGCGCTCGGCCCGGCGATCGACAGGCCGGTGAGTTTTGCTCCCAGCGCCTCGATGCTAACAGAGCCGTCCTTCGGCAGATGCGCTTCGAACCAGCGCATGTGGTACTGCTCGGCGACACCGCTGCCGGCCAGGAACCAATCCTTGCTTGCAGAATTTGGACCGCCGAGATTGGCCAGCGTGAAATCGCCGATCAACCTGCCGTCTTCCTTCAGCATCGGCGCCAGCGTCATGCGGCCGGGCCTTGGCAATTTGCACGCGAGCATACTGTCGAGCCAGGTTGCTGCGTCCTCACCGGTGACTCTGTATTTGGCGAATGACGAGATTTCCGACAGACCAACGCGTTGCCGAACCGTCTCCACTTCTTTCGCGACATGCTCGAAGTCGCTCGAGCGGCGCCAGGAGAATTCGTCCTTGACCCCTTCGGGCGCATACCACAGCGGCACTTCCAGCCCATAGGCGACGCCCCATTGCGCGCCCTCGGCCGACAACAGATCATAGACCGGCGTCGTCTTGAGCGGTCGCCCAGCCGGCAGTTCCTCGTTCGGGAAGCGGATCGAAAACCGCCGCGAATAATTCTCGCGCACCTTGGCGTTGGTATAGGCCATCGTGGCCCAGTCACCGTAGCGTGACACATCCATCGCCCAGATGTCGGCGCCGGGATCGCCCTCGATCATCCAGTTCGACAGCGCCAGGCCGACGCCGCCGCCCTGCGAGAACCCCGCCATGACACCACAGGCCACCCAGAACCCCGGCAGGCCGCGCACCGGCCCGACCAGCGGATTGCCGTCCGGCGCGAAGGTGAAGGGTCCGTTGATGATCTGCTTGATGCCGGTGTTCTGGAACGCCGGGAAATGCCGGAAGCCAACCTCCAGCGACGGTGCGATGCGGTCGATATCGGGCTCCAGCAGTTCGTGGCCGAAATTCCATGGCGTCTGGAATTCGGACCATGGCTTGTTGGCCTTTTCATAAGTGCCCATCAGCATGCCGCCGCGTTCCTGGCGCAGATAGAGCTCGCCGTCGAAGTCGACCGCATGGATGATCTCCGTGCCGGTCTTCTGGTTCCAGGCGGCGACCTCCGGCATGTCCTCGGTGATCAGGTACATGTGCTCCATCGCCAGCACCGGCAGCTCCAGCCCGACCATGCGGCCGACCTCACGCGCCCACAGGCCGCCGGCATTGACGACATGTTCGGCCACAACCTCGCCCTTGTTGGTGATGACGCGCCACAACCCGTCGGCGCGCCGCACAATGTCCTCGACCTTGGTGAAACGCTCGACCTCGGCACCAAGCTTCCTCGCCGCCTTGGCGTAGGCGTGGGTAACGCCGGACGGGTCGAGATGACCGTCCTCCTTGTTGCGCACGGCACCGACGAACTGCGTGGGATCGAGCAACGGCATCAGCTCGGCCGCCTCATCAGGCGATATCTCCTCGAGCTCGATGCCGAGATAGCGGCCCTTGGCGACGACGCCGCGCAGCCAGTCGAGCCGCGCCTCCGTCGCTGCCAGCAAGACGCCGCCAGTCAAATGCACGCCGGTCGCCTGGCCGGACAGTTCCTCGATCTCCTTGTAGAGCGAGATTGTGTATTTCTGCAGCTTGGCGACATTGGGATCGCCATTGATCGTGTGCATGCCGCCGGCGGCGTGCCAGGTCGAGCCGGAGGTTAATTCATCGCGCTCCAGAAGCACGATGTCTGTCCAGCCGTGCCGGGCCAGATGGAACAGCACGGAGCACCCGACAACGCCACCGCCGATAACCACGACCTTTGCATGCGATTTCATGGGATTCTCGTCGTTTCAAAGAGTTGGATGGGTTTCATGATTCTGGAGGAGAAGAGAATGAAGCCGAACAAGACGAGCGGCTTAAGGCTCGCCCGCCCCGATCGCTTCCTTGCGCTTGGCCACGTACGCCTCAAGCGCCTCGCGTCTGGAGATTTCCATCACCGGCTCGACATAGTCCTCCAGCGCCTTCTTCCACAGCCTCGTCGCTCGCGCCGTGGCGTCTAGCCCACCAGCTTCCTGCCAAGCCTCGAAATTCTGCCAGTTGGACAGTATCGGCTGATAGAAGGCCGTGGCGTAGCGCTCCAGCGTGTGCGGCTCGCCGAAGAAGTGGCCGCCGGTCGGAACCGCACCCAGAGCCTCGACGGCAAGCTCGGCCTCGTTGACCTCGATCGGGCGCAAAAACTCCATCATGTGCTGGATCATCTCGACGTCGATGATGAACTTTTCGAACGACGCTGTCAGTCCGCCCTCTTGCCAGCCGGCGGCATGGTAGACGAGGTTGCCATGGCCGAGCACCGCGCCCCACAGCGCCATCAGCGTCTCATAGGCGCCTTGCGCGTCGGCGGCATTGGAAGCCGAGCCCGGCGTTGTGCGATAAGGCAGGTTGTAACGCCGCGCCAACTGTCCGGACGCGATATTCGCCTTGGTGTTTTCAGGCGTGCCGAACGCCGGCGCTCCCGATTTCATATCGACATTGGAGGTGAAGGCGCCATACATCACCGGCGCGCCGGGGCGGACGAGCTGCGTCAGCACCACGCCGAACAGCGCCTCGGCATTCTGCTGGGCGAGCGCGCCGGCAAGCGTCACCGGGCTCATCGCTCCCATCAGCGTGAATGGCGTTACCGCCACCGACTGGCCGAACTCGGCCATCGTCATCAGCCCCTCGGCCATCATCTCGTCGAAGCGGCGCGGCGAATTGACCGAAATGATCGTGGTGACGCCGGGATCGTGGCGCATCTCGTCAAGTGTCAGTCCGCGCGCGATTGCCATCATTTCGATGCCGTCGAGCGCCCTGCCGCGGCCGATGGCCGAGACGTGAAAGCTTTTGTCGGTCAGTGTCAGATTGGCGAAATAAGTGTCGAGATGACGGGAATTCGCCGGCAATTCTACCGGCGCGCAGACCTGGTTGCCTAGCATGTGGATGCAGTTGAAATGCTGCGCCAGCCGGACGAGATCGGAATAATCGCGCAAATTGCCGGCACGGCGGCCGCGCTCCATGTCGTGCACATTCGGCGGCCCGGCGACGAGCGTGAAGTTGATGGTATTGCCGCCGAGGTGGACGGCATGGGCGGGATTGCGCGGCGTCAGCGTATAACTGGACTGCGTCGTCTTCAGCGCTTCCTCGATCATGCCGCGATCGATGCGGACGTTCATCGTGGCATGATCGACCTTGGCTCCGGCCTTCTCGAACAGCGACAGCGCCCGCGGGCTCATCACCTCGATGCCGAAATTCTCCAGGATATGCATTGACGCCTGGTGGATCGCCTCGATCTGGTCGGCCGAGAGCATCGCCATCGGCGGATAAGGATTTGTCACCCGCCTGAGCGGCAGTTGCGGGATGGCGGTCGGTCCCCTGTTGCTGGTTCGCTCGGCGCCGCGCTTGCGTCTTGGTTCGCTCATGCCGCGCATCAAAGCGCCGGCACGAGGATCGAGCTGTCAAGAATCCGCCACCTGCGGGCGTGATTTTAGCCAAGGCGCCATTGCGGGAATTTCACATCGGTAAAAGCGACAACAAACGTCGGAATGTTTATACCTGCTCAGTGTCGGCCAAGCGGCCGATGAGCCGTTAAGGAAGACAGCAAGATTCCTTTTATGTTTTCGGCCTAATGCTCTTCCGATGCGTAGGTCGAGTTTTAGTAAAATTATAGCGATTGCCGCGCCGCTGGCGCTTTCGGCCTGCGCGACGCCACCGAACCATATCAACGATGTGTGCGCCGTTTTCGACCAGAATGACGGCTGGTTCGACAATTGGCAGGCGGCGGCACAACGAACCGAGCAGAAATACGGTGTGCCGGTTCCCGTGCTGATGGCGACGGTGCGCAAGGAATCCGGCTTCAAGAGCAACGCAAGGCCGCCGCGCACCAAGCTGCTGGGCTTCATTCCCTGGAAACATATCTCCAGCGCCACCGGCTTCTCGCAGGCGCTCGACGGCACCTGGGCGCAATACCAGAACGAGACCGGAAGCTGGGCGGCGCGCCGCACCAGGTTTGCCGATGCCGTCGATTTCGTCGGCTGGTATCATTCCAAGACCGCCGACACGCTCGGCGTCGCCCGCAACGACACCTACAATCTGTATCTCGCCTACTATCTCGGCTGGAATGCCTACAAGCGCGGCAGTCGCGGCGACGCCGACGTGCAGCGCTATGCGCATGCCACCGAACAGATGGCGCAGGACTACGCCGCGCAGCTACGGCAATGCGCGCCCTAGCCTATTAACGGCTCTCAGCCGCCCTTGGGTTTGCGCGGCTTGCGCGTGGCGTCCTCGGCCTGTCGGCCGTCGCCGACAGTCGGCGGCATGATTGGTGCCACCGCGCTGTCGGCAGAGCTTGAGGTGCCGGTCTCTGAAACCTCGTCGCGAACCTCGTGACGGCGGGCTTTGGCGACCGCTTCGGCATTCTCCACTGCCTGGCCCTCGGCATCGGCTTCAACGCTGCCAGTCTTTCCATGCGGGCGCTTGGGCGGATCTCCGGCAAAGCCCGGGCCAACACCGTGGTTTGCATCATCCGGCACGCCCTCATTTGCGGCGTGCTCCTTGTCGAATTTGATCACCGGCTCCATTTTCGCCAGCACGTCGTCGGACAGCCAGCACAGGCTCATATGGCCGTCGCCGAGATTTTTGACTGGCGGCACCTTGGTTTCGCAAAGGTTGTCCGGCACCAGTTTCTTGTAGCCGCAGCGCGTCTGGAACGGACAGCCGGACGGCGGGTTCATCGCCGAAGGGATGTCGCCCTCCAGCACGATGTGCTTCTTGACCACGCTTGTGTCGGCGATCGGGATCGCCGACAGCAATGCCTCGGTATAGGGGTGATAGGGCGGCGCGAATATCTGGTCGGTCGTGCCTTGCTCAACGATATAGCCGAGATACATGACGACGACGCGGTCGGCGATGTAGCGCACCACCGACAGATCGTGGCTGATGAACAGCATCGTCGTCTTGTTCTTGCGCTGGATGTCCATCAAGAGCTCGGTTACCGCGGCCTGGACCGACACATCCAGTGCCGAGACCGGCTCGTCGGCCACCACCACCTTGGCGTCGCCGGCAAAGGCACGCGCAACGCCGATGCGCTGTTTCTGGCCGCCTGAAAGCTGGCGCGGCTTGCGCGACTCGAACGCCCTCGGCAGCTTCACCAGGTCGAGCAATTCCAGCATTCGCTTGCGGCGGTCGGCCACTGTGTCGCCGACGTTGAACTTTTCCAGCGTACGGATGATCTGCGAACCGACCGAATGGCTGGGATTGAGCGTGTCGAACGGATTTTGGAACACCATCTGGATCGATGACACCGTGTCGACGCTGCGCTTCTCGATCCCGGTCGACTGAATCTCCTTGTTGCCGAGCTTGACGCGGCCGGAGCTTGCCGTTTCGAGGCCGAGCAGCACCTTGGCCAGGGTCGATTTTCCGCAGCCGGATTCGCCGACGATAGCGACGGTCTCGGATTCGCGCGCCATGAACGAGATCGTCTCGTTGGCCTTGACGACACGGCCCTCGCTCGAGCCGAACACTTCGCTGCCGCCGACCTTGTAGTACTTCCGGAGGTCTTCGATCTGGAGCACCGGCGCACCGGGCACCACCCGCTCGTTGACCTTCTTGGCGCCGGGCGGCAGCGCCTCCCAGTCGATCTCGTTGAAGCGCACACAGCGCGAGAAATGCCCGTCATGGCCTTCGACCGCGATCATCGGAATTTCGGCGGCGTTGCAGACGCCCTCGACGAAATGGTGGCAGCGCGGGCCGAAATTGCAGCCCTTCGGCCGCTCGTGCGGTAGCGGCAACTGCCCTGGGATGGATATCAGCGGCCGCGAATTCTTGTCGGCGCCCGGCAACGGGATCGAGCGGAACAGGCCTTGCGTGTAGGGATGGCGCATCCGGTCGAAGACGTCCTTGATCTTGCCGGTCTCCACCGCTTCGCCCGAATACATCACCGTGATGCGGTCGCAGGTCTCCAGGATCAGGCCGAGGTTGTGCGACACGAAGATCATCGAGGTGCCGAACTTCTCGCCCAGCCCCTTGACCAGGTCGACGATGCCGGCCTCCACCGTCACGTCGAGCGCTGTCGTCGGCTCGTCGAGCAGAAGCAGCGCCGGCTTCGACAGCAGCGCCATGGCAATGACGATGCGCTGCTGCTGACCGCCGGAAAGCTGGTGCGGGTAGGAACGCATCATGCGCTCGGGATCCGGCAGCTTCACCGCGCGCACCATTTCCAAGGCGCGTTTGTAAGCTTCGTCCTTCGACACCTTGTCGTGGATCAGTGGCACTTCCATCAGCTGCTGGCCGACCTTCATCGCCGGGTTCAGGCTGGCCATCGGTTCCTGGTAGATCATCGCGATCTTGTTGCCGCGGATGGCGCGCAGTTCCTCGTCGGACAATTCTCCCATGTCCTTGCCCTGGAATTTGATCTTTCCGCCGACGATCTTTCCGATGTTGGAGAGGTCGCGCATGATGCCGAGCGACACGGTCGACTTGCCGCAGCCGGATTCGCCGACAATACCCATCGCCTCGCCCGGCATGACCGTGCAGGAAAAATCCATGACCGCCGGGATCTCGCCCTTGCGGGTGAAGAAGGAGATCGACAGGTTCTCGATCTCGATGATCGGGCCATTCGTCGGCTTGGCGGGATTTCGAACTGCCTCATTCATGGGTCGCTCCAATCCTTGTTCTTCAGGCATGTCGGGCCGAACCCGGCATCGATCTTCCCGGCGTCAATCTTTGCCGGCATCAATCCTTCATAGACTGTTCGCGCAGCGAATCCGCCAGGAGGTTGAGGCCGAGCACGAACGACATCAATGCGATCGTCGGCGGCAGCGCCGGGTGGATGAAGGAGCGCAGCAGCCGGCTTGCATCCTTGATCGCCGTCCCCCAGTCCGGGCTTTCCGGCGCCAGTCCCAGCCCGAAATAGCCGAGCGTACCGAGCAGGATCGTGGTGTAGCCGATGCGCAGGCAGGCGTCGACGATAAGCGGCCCGCGCGCATTGGGCAATATCTCCCACAGCATGATGTACCAGGGCGATTCACCGCGCGTTTGTGCCGCCGCAACATAGTCGCGCGTTTTGATGTCCATGACCAGGCCGCGCACGATGCGGAACACGCCGGGGCTGGAGGCGAACACCACCGCCACGAAGATGTTGAGCTGGTTGGGATCGATGTGGATGATCCTGAACGGATCGGCATCGAAGACAAGGCCCGCATAGATCCAGCCGCCAAGCACCAACGTCAGGCCAAGCAGGATATAGAGGCGGTCGGGGCGGTTCTTGTAGCGCGTCCAGAACAGCACACTGAAGAAGATGATCGGAAACAGGAAGAACAGCCCTGCCATCGCGTAGGGGATCGGCGTGTCCATGATGCCCGGCGTCACCAGCAGGTAGAACAGGAGGATCACCGGGAAGGCCAGCACAAGGTTGGCGAGGAAGGACAGCACCGTATCGATCTTGCCGCCATAATAGCCGGCCGGCAGGCCGAGCGTAATGCCGACCATCAGCGCAAAACCGGTCGCCGCCGGCGCGATGATCAGCACGATCTGGCTGCCATAGACCATGCGGGAGAACACGTCGCGGGCGAGCTTGTCGCCGCCGAAATAGTATACAAGTTTCGACCCCGGCTCGATTGCGCCCGGCAGCGCGTCCTTCATGATCGGCACTTGGGCGAGCGGATCGAAGGGCGAGATGGTCGACGCGAAGATCGCCGTAAACAGCCAGAACAGGCAGATGCCGACGCCGACGATGCCGACGCCGCTGTCGAAAAGCTGGCCGTAAAGCCCTAGCTTCTTCTTGTAGCCGAAGCTCGCCCCCATCACCAGGGCGAGAGCGATCCAGACCGGCCAGAAGCGGGCAAGCACGCCGAGTACGACGTTGAAGGCGCTGAGATATTCGACCTGCATCCGCCCGGTCTCCTATTGAACTCTGATGCGCGGATTGAGGAACGCGTAGCCGACATCGGAGATGAGCTGTGTGATCAGGACGATAAACACCGAGACCAGCGAGCAGCCGAGCAGAAGATCGATGTCGTTGTTGCCGGCGGCCTCGACCAGGGTGTAGCCGAACCCCTGGTAGCGGAACATCACCTCGACGATGACGACGCCGGTGAGCAGCCAGGGAAACTGCAGCATGATGACCGTGAACGGTGCGATCAGGGCGTTGCGCAGAGCGTGCTTTACCACCACGCTGCCGAAGGAGAGGCCCTTCAGCCGGGCGGTGCGGATATATTGCTGTGTCATTACCTCGACCATCGAGGCGCGGGTCATGCGAGCGATGTAGCCGATGCCGTATATCGCCAGCGTCATCACCGGCAAGGTGAAATTATAGAAGGTGATGCCCTGGCTGGCCGAGGCCGCCGAACCGTTCAGCACGCCGAGCCAGGAGGCAAAGATCACGGTGAAGATGACGCCCGAAACATATTCGGGCGTCGCCGTCGAGGCGATCGAAGCCACCGACAATGTGCGGTCGGTGCGTGAACCCTCGCGCATGCCGGCGAGAATACCGATCAAAAGCGAGATCGGCACCATTACGGCCAGCACGCAGAGCATCAGGATGCCGGTGGCGCTGAGCGCCGGAAAGAGTTTCGAGGCAACCGTCGTCTTGAACTTGGTCGAGCAACCGAAATCGCCTTGCAGGATGCCGGAGAATGTCGGCACGACCGGATCGTTGCAGAAGGAGAAACGCTGTGCGGGCTTGCCGGTCGCCGGGTCGGTCACCGGCTGCTTGGGCATGATGCCAAGCCATTGGCCGTAGCGGATAAAAAAATTCTGCCGATAGCCATGGTTGACCAGCCAAGCCTCAAGCTGCTCGGCGGATGTGTGCATTTCGGTCTGGCTGATCGCGAGCTTCTTCAGATTAGGCCCGAGATTGACCAGGAAGAAGACGATCATCGTCAGGCACAGCATCGTCACTGCCATGGTGCCGAGACGCCTGATAACGAAAGAAAGCATGGCGGTCCCCTGCCGGTCGGGTTGGGGGTGGAACCGGTTTGCAAGCCGTGCGCTGCCGCCAGCGGCAGAACAAGCCTTCAGACCAGTCCCAGATGCAATACCCTTTTTATTGCAGACCCAGGCCGAAGAGTCCGCAACTTTTTGCTGCGCCGACTTCCGGTCCAAGGACCATGCAAAGAGCGAGGGAAAGGGGCGAGACGCCCCTTTCCGGATCGTCCGGTCAGGCCTGGTCGAGCCAGACCTTGCCGTAGTCGCGCTCGAAGGTCGGGTGCATCTTGTAGTTCTGCACCGCCTTGACCGAATGGCTGTAGAGCTTGCGCCAATAAGGCTGGATGATAATGCCGGAATCCTGCAGGATCTGCTCGATGTCCTTCATCATTTCCTTGCGCTTGGCGGCGTCGGCAACTGCCAGCGCAGCGTTGAGCTTGGCATCCCACTCCGGATTCGACCAGGCCGTCTCGTTCCAGGCCTCACCTGTGCGATAGCCGATCGCCAGAACCTGGACGCCGAGCGGCCGCATGTTCCAGTTGGTCATCGACAGCGGATACTTCGTCCAGTCGTTCCAGAAGGTCGAACCCGGCAGCACCGTACGCTTGACCTTGATGCCGGCGTCGCGCATCTGCGCGGCGATCGCATCGCCTGTGTTCTTGTGCCAGTCTTCGTCGACCGTGATCAGTTCGTGCTCGAAATCGGCCTGGCCGGCTTCGGCCATCAGCGCCTTTGCCTTGGCCGGGTCGCGAGCAATCTTCGGCAATTCATAGTATTCCGGATGGATCGGGGCGACATGGTGGTTTTCGGCAACCGTGCCGGCATTGCCGTAGCCGAGCTGGAGGACGACATTGTTGTCGACCGCGAGCTGCAGGGCGTTGCGAACCTTCTGGTCGCCGTAAGGCTTGTTGGTCACATTGGTACGGCAGACGATCGTCGAGGCGGTGACGATCTCCGACTTCACCAAATCCATGCCGTCGAGGATCGACACATAGTCGGCCGACGTCTCGAAGTTGGTGTGCACCTCGCCTGCCTCGAAAGCGCTGACCATCGCCGCCGGATCGGTGCCGTAGTCGATGAACTCGATGCCGTCGAGGAAGACGTCACCATCCCACCATTTGTTGTCTTCGCGGCGCTTGTAGACCACTTTCTGGCCGACATCGTAGGAGACCAACTCGAACGGGCCGGTTCCGATCGGGCAGGACTTGAAGTCGCCGCCCTTCTCGTCGAAGGTCTTGTGGACGATAAGGCCGGGATAGTCGCACACGTTGGGAATGAGGGCGATATCCGGCTTGCTGAGCGTCAGCTTGACCGTGTGATCGTCGACCTTGGTAACCGCGCTCTCATCCAGCTTGTCATCCTTGACCAGCGAACCGAGGCGACCGGGCATGGAATTGCCTTCGGCTTTCTTGTCGGCCCAACGCTTGAGGTTGAAGATGACGTCGTCTGCGGAGAACGGATCGCCGTTGTTCCAGGTGACGCCCTTGCGCACATGCAGCGTGTATTCGGTAGCGTCGTCATTCACGTCCCAGCTCTCCAGCAGATAGGGGCGGAACGTGTATTCGGTGGTGTATTTGACCAGCGGCTCGAGCGCCTGGCGCTCGGCATTGGCGATTTCCGACCAGTCGGCCTTGCGCGGATCCTTCGGATCCTTGATCCATTGCGCGACCTTCAATACGCCGCCTTTCTTGCCCTGGACCTCTTCCGCCTTGGCCGGCGTCGGGTCTGCAAGGCCAAGCATGCCATAGGCCATCGCCGTCGACGCGCCGAAGACGCTGGCGAGAGCTAGAAATTCGCGACGATCCATCTTGCCTGCCTTGGCGTCTTCGGCCATGGCCAGGATGTGATCGGGAACGCGGTCGCCGTTACTCTTGTAGATCGTCATGACTTACTCCCATTGTTGGCTTTCTGCCTTTTAACATTCCGCATCCTCGCCATGATGTCAAAGACGGCAGGGATTGGGAACATGCCAAGGAATGTGCAACTTTGAAAGCAGGGCGGTTCGCGCGATAACGACAGTCTTGGCGCAAATTTGCTACTGCGCCAGGGATTTCGTCCGAAATCCCCACAGGCAATTAAACTGGGACATTCGCCGCTGCGCCACTCGTTCTCAGGCAACCAGCTGTTCTGCGCGAACGGCCGGTTTCAATATTCCCGTTCGTAGAAAACACCGCCTTTTGCTTCGCCGGCGTCGGTTGCCTCGCCACGCAGCTTGACGCCGCGCCCAACGTCGAGATCGACGGTTGCCTTGCCCGAGCCCGGCCTGTCGCCCTTCTGGATCGTCACATAGGTACGGTCGTTGAGATACTTGCCCGCCGAGACGGCGGTGCCACCCTGTTCATCGGTGATTACGTCGAGATCGTCGACGCCGATTGCGCTGCGCAGGTTCTGCAGTAGTGAGGTCGAGCCGCCGACGCCGGCCAGTTGTCCGGCAGCCTCGGCAAGCTGCGCGATCTGCAGCGGCGACAGGTTCGACATCGAACGGCCGAAGATCAGCTGCGCCAGCACCTCATCCTCCGGCAACGCGGGTACCGAGGAGAAGGTGAATTTCGGGTTGTTCGCCTCGCCTGATACCACGATAGTCACGGTGGCGCTGGTCGTCTTCGATTGCGCCGTGAGATTGAGGTAGGGCACCAGAGAGCCGGAAAAGCCGACGGTGCCTTCCGTGAAGGTCAGCCGCTTGGCAAGGATCGTCAACCGTCCGCGCCGCAAGGTGAAGGTGCCGACCGCCTGGGGTGACGATGCCGGGCCGGTCAGCCGCAGCGAACCGCCGAGCTCGGCGTCGACACCCCTGCCCTGGATGAAGATCTGGCTCGGCGCGTTGACCGTGACGTCGAGATTGAGGCCGCTGCCGCCGCCACCACTGCTTGCAGCGGCCGGGCGCAACGCCTTGTCCTGCGCACGCACGGCGGCCGGCGCATTCTTGTGCTTGACGTTGAGCTCGGCCAGCGAGCCGGGCAGCTTTTCGGGTACGGTGATGACGGTCTTGGCCAGGTTGACGGTACCGGAAATCACCGGCGCGGAGGTGAGCGGTCCCTTGACGGTCAGGTCGCCGCCAAGATTGGCAGTGACCACCTTGCCGTCGGTATAGCGGCCGTCGACGAGCGTGATCGACAGATCGGCCGGAAAACCCTTAGCCGGATCGATGCCGACGGTGCCGCTAGCCGAAAGGCTACCGCGCGTCGACAGCGTGCCGGTCAGGCGATTGATCCTTGCCACGCCGCCACCGACGGCGACATCGGCAGTGATGTCGTTGATCGCAAGCCCCGAGCGCGCGTCGAGCAGGCGGGCGCCTGACGTGCGGACCGTGCCTGAGATCACCGGCGACGTCGCCGGGCCGCGCACCTGCACATCGACGTCGGCCGTGCCGCTCAGGGACAGGCCTTGCGCGGCGAGTGTCCTGGTGAGGAAGGCGAACGGCACCTTGCCGGAAAAGTTGAGATCAAGGGTGGGCGCGCCTGATGTCGTCATCGTGCCGCCGCCCTTGAGGCCGAGGCCGGCGGCATCGCTCATGTTGGCGTCGAAGGTCAGTCTGTTGCCCGAATACGTACCTGAGGATGAAACGCCCATGCCGCCGAAACCTGCACCACGGGTCTGCGACGTCTGAACGCCTGCGGCGTCGATCTTGAAGGCAACGGCCGGATTGGCCGGCGCGCCCGTCACCTTCACCGTGCCCGAGATGGAACCGGCGGCATCGAGGCCCGGCGAAAAACTGTTGGCTATCGAGATCGGGACGCGGGCCAGCGTCGCGTTGAGGTCGAACGCCTGCCCAGCCTTGCCCGTGACCGTCGCCGTGCCGCCGCCGAGGTTGAGCACCAGCCTGTCGAGGCTGGTCACTCCATTGGCGATGTTGATGGTCGAGGCCTGGGCGATGGCCGCCTTGATGCCGCGGATGGTCGCCTCGCCGGAGGCAAGTTCGACCGTCGTCGTGCCCTTGACCGCCTTGACCCGGCCGGCCGCCCTCAGCGGAATATCCTTGACGGTGGCGCCACCGGAAAAGCCGGTCCATTCGCCGTCGCGCTTGAGATCGACGTTGACGCCCCGAATAGCCGTGCCGCCGGAAGTTACGCTGTCGGCACGGATTTTGCCCGAGATCACCGGTGCCGCCAGATAGTTGGCGATCAGCGCATCGATGCTCACGGCCTTGGCCGAGACATCGCCGCGCGAGATCGAGGCCGTCGTCGCCTTGACGGCGACTTGCGGCACGGTACCCGCCTTGGAGAAGGCGATCGTGCCGCGCACATCGCCATCGGCCTTTTCCAGTGCCAGGGCCGCAAGCGGACCGATATCGGGCAGGTCGAGCGCCACGGTGCCGGCCGGAACGAAGGCATCGTCGAGCGCCAGGTCGCCGGAGATACGGTTCTTGCCGAGCGACAGCAAAAGCCCGTTGATGGCGCGTTTGCCGTCCGATGTCGCCAGCACGGCGCTGCCCTGCAGCGGTTGGCCGCCGACATTTCCGGTGAGTCGCACATTCGCAGCCGGGTTGGCGGCATCAGCCTTGCCGGTGGCAGTAAGCTTCAGACCGGTGATCTCGCGCGCCGCGACCGAAAGCCTGTCGCTGTTGACAGTCAGCGACAGATCCGGCGCGATGCTGGCGCCTTGCGCATTCAGCGCGAAAGAGATGGCGCCTTTGGCGTCCTTGGATAGCAGCGAGACGTCGCCTAGCGCGCCTTTGACGTCGGCGCTGAGCTTGTTGTCGGCAAGGCTCGCCTGGCCGCCTGCCGTCAGCGAACCGGACGACAGCCTGACGGTATTGGCGGTGACACTGCCATTGGCGTCCCGCTTCAGCGCGGCACTGAATTGCGTTCGCTCGGCGAGCACGCCACGCACCGCCGCCGGCAGCGCCGCCGAGGCGGCGTCCGCCTTGACATTGAGGTCGATGGCGCCGTCGGCCAGCGAGACCCGCCCGTTGAAGCCGCTGTTCAATGCGTCGCTGGTCACCGTGCCGCTATCGATGACGATGGCATCGGCGGCAAGGCTGCCGGCGAGTTTGGCGGTGACCTTGCCGGCGATCAGCGGCGCGATAGTCGGATTGTCGATGCCGATTTTTTCGGCAGTCACGGTGCCGGAGATCGGCCCGCTCCGGGCTTTCACGTCAAAGCGATCGGAGTGCAGCGCAAGCGTGATGCCCTCGATCATAGCTAGATTGGTGGCGGCCGATGGCAGCGTCGCGGAAATGTCGAGCTTCGGCTGGGCGCCCTGCCCGGCCGCCGTTAGCGATATCGCCTGTAGCTCGAGCTTGATCGGGCTCTCCTTGCTGCCAAGCGACAACGGCAGGCTCGGACCGGTAGAGGCCAGGTGGAGCGAAAAATCGCTGGCACCGTTCGGATTGATGGTGCCGGCTGCCTTGCCGGAGATCTTCTCGCCGGCAAGCGTCGCCTGCTCGATGGCCAGGCCGCTGGCCGACGAGAAACGGCCTGCTGCGTCGAGATCCAGCGGCCCGAGCCCAGCCTGCCGGGTCTGGCTGGTTTCGGCGCCGTTGAGCCGGGCGGTGAAGCGAATATCTGGGGCAGCCGACGATCCGGTGACCTGCGCGGTGCCGCTGAGCACGCCCACGGCATCGAGACCCGGTGAAAAATCATTGGCAAGCGCTGCCGGCACCGCCGACAAGGTGGCAGCGAGATCAAGCGTCTGGCCGGCCGTACCCGACACGGCAACCGAACCACCGCCGACACCGAGCGCCAATTTCTCTATGCTCACCCTGCCATTGGCGATTGTCAGCGCTGATGGCTGCGCGACAGCTGCCTTGATGCCGCGGATGGTCGCCTCGCCCGAGGCAAGCTCGATGCTGGTGGTGCCGTTCGCAACCCTGACCCGCCCGGACGCGCTGGCCGGAATGCCGGCGACCGTGGCGCCGCCGCTAAAGCCGGTCCAGTCGCCATCGCGCTTCAGGTCGACATCGA
This sequence comes from Mesorhizobium sp. M1365, assembly GCF_040317865.1. Lineage (NCBI taxonomy): Bacteria > Pseudomonadati > Pseudomonadota > Alphaproteobacteria > Hyphomicrobiales > Phyllobacteriaceae > Mesorhizobium > Mesorhizobium sp. M1365. The sequence continues at coordinate 52,878 of NZ_JAMYLG010000024.1, read as the reverse complement.
TGCCGCTGATCACCGTGGGTCCAGAGGTGATCGTGTCGGCCTTGATCTTGCCGGCGATTGCCGGTGCTTTGAGATAATTGGCGACCAGCGCGTTGACGGCGATTGTCTTCGCCGCCAGTTCGCCGCGCGAAATCACGGTGCTCGTCGCATCGATCGCGACCGTCGGCGCTCCGTTGTCGTTCGCAAAGCGGATGGTGCCGCGCACGTCGCCGGCTACCGACTGGCCTGTGAGTGCGGCCAGCGGAGCAATATCGGCGGCATCGAGGGTCAACGTGCCGAGCGGCAGCAGGTTGTCGTCGAGCCCGAGGTCGCCGGAGACCTTGTTGTCGGCTAACGAGACGGCAAGTCCATTGATGGAGCGCTTGCCGTCGGTTGTGACCAGCGATGCCTTGAGGTCGAGCGGCTGGTCGTCGACCGAGCCGGTCAGCGAGACATCGGCGGCGGGACTGGCGATATCGGCCTTGCCGCTCGCGCTCAGCCTGATCTGCTTCACCGTATGGCCGGACGCCGTCAGGCTGTCGCTGTTGGCCGAAACCGAGAAATCCGGTGCGCTGCGCGCGCCGCTTGCGGTAAGCCCGAAACCGACGGCGCCGCCGACGTTGGCGCCGACCAGCGGCGACAGCACCGACACGTCGCCCAGCGTACCCTTGATATCGGCTCGGATATCGGTGCCTTGCACACTGGCGGTGCCGCTGGCGCTAAGCGTACCGGAGGTGAGTTGCAATGCGTTGGCGGCGAACGCACCGTCCGGGTCGCGTGTCGCGGTTGCGGAAAACTGCACGCGCTCGCCGAGAACCGAGCTGATTTGCGGCGGCAGCGCCGTCGAAGCCGCGTCGGCATTCATCTTGAGCGTCATCGACAGATCGGCAAGCGCCACTGTGGCTGTTACGGACGCATTGAGCGCGTCGCTGCGTAGCGTCCCTTCGTCGACGACAATCTGTTCCTTGCTGACGGAGCCGGCGAGACCGGCGCTGACCCTGCCCGTTATCAGCGGCGCCAAAGTCGCGACGTCGGTGTTCAGGTCGGCCGCCGTCAGCTTGATGGTGACCGGCCCGCTACGGCTCTGGATGTCGAAACCATCGGAATGCACTTGCCCGATCAGGTCGTCCACCCGCGTGCCGCCCGCCACCACCGAGACCAGCGACGCGCCGATATCCATCATCGGCGCCTTGCCATCGCCGAAAGCGCGGGCCGTGGCATCCTTGATTGCCACGGTTATCGGTTGCGCCTCGCTGCCGAGGCTGAGCACGATCGGCGGCCCCTTTGCGGCGAGCTTCACCGAAAGGTCGCTGGCGCCGTTCGGATCGACAATGCCGGCGGCGGTCGCGTGCAAGGCGCCGCTGTCGATATTGGCGCGCTCGACATCGACGCCGCCGGCCGCGGTCGCCGTGCCGGCGAGGTCGAAGGTGGTCTTGCCGGCAAACAGCGGTTTCAGGGTTTCGGGCAGGAAGCGCTCGAATTCGCCATCGCCGTTGGCCTCGACATAATGACCGTTGTCGGTGAGCTGATGGCGACCGGTAAGCTGGGTGACGATCCGGCCGTCGACAACGAAGGTCCCGATGCCATTCCAGTTGGCGAGCGGTCCGGTGCCGGAAACGACAATGTTGACCGGCGGCGCGCCCGGCAGGTTGAGCAGGTTGGCGATGATGCCGCCGGCCGGCTCGGATGCCTTAAGGTCGAGGTCGAGCTTGTTGTCGGCCGGCGCGAAATGGGCTTTGGCGTCGACCGTGCCTTGCTTGCCGTCGTGGCGAACGATGTTGAGGTTGGTCTCGATCGCCAATGGAGAGGCGTCCGCCTTGAGCGCTCCCTTGGCTGCAAGTTCGGCGACACCGCTGCCGGCCAGAGCCTGCCCGAGCGCGATTTCGGGAAGGTCGAGTTGCCTGACGTCGATGGAAACCGGCAGCGTCGTCGCTCCGCTTTGGCTCGGCTGTGTATTGGCCACCGGCAGCCTTGCCAACTCGATACGCTCGGCCCCAATGCGATCGGCGCTGAAGCTCTTCGACAGGAGTGCCAGCGGCGACCAGTCGACGGCCACGTTGCGCGCCACCATCCAGGCGCCTTCGCGATCCTCCAGAACGACATGATCGACCCTCAGCGCGCCCGACCAGATGCCGTCGATGCCGACGACAGTCACCTTGCGGTCGCCGGTCGAGGCCATGGTCGAGATGATGCCGGCAAGGTTTTCGCGGCCGCGCTCGGTTTTGGTCAGCACGACGAGCGCCCCCACCGCCGCTGCCACGACGATGAGCAGCGTGTAGAAAAGAATACGGAGGATGCGCCTGAATATTGCCATCAGAATGCCTGGCCGATGCCGGCATAAATGCCGAAATGAGGATCGTCAGGACCGCGGTTGAGAGGCACCGCCGCGTCGACGCGCAGCGGCCCGAACGCCGTCAGATAGCGCAAGCCTACACCCGCGCCGACCTTCATGTCCGAAAAATCGGGGACCTGCCTGGTCGACACCGTGCCGGCATCGACGAACGGCACGACGCCGATCTTGTCGGTGACGGCGATGCGCATCTCGACCGAGGTCTCAAAGAAGGAAAGCCCGCCGATCGGTTCTCCATTGCTGTCCTTCGGGCCGATGCCTTGATAGGCATAGCCGCGCACCGAACCGCCGCCGCCTGAGTAGAAGCGTCGATCTGCCGGAACATCTTGAAGACTGGCGCCGATGATGGAGCCGATGGCGACACGTTCGGCGAAAACGAATTTCGAGGCCGAATCGAGTGACTGGTAGGCCGACCCCTCGCCCTTCAGCTTGACAAACGCAGCCCCGCTCAAAATGTCGTAGCTCGGCTCACCATAGGCCAGCACCCTGAAGCCCCGGGTCGGATTGAGCTTGCTGTCGCGATTGTCGTAGACATATTGCAGTGGAATGCTGGCGATCAGATAGGTGTGCTTGCCGAAAGCGTCGTGGATCCTCGAATAATCCAGCGCGACTTGCGCGGAAACCGTCTGCTTCTTGTCCAATTCGTAGGATAGGCCGGTGCTGCCCTTGACCGAGAAATGGTCGTAGGCGTCGGGGTGTTCCAGCACGGTATTGACGCTGGCAATGAATTTCGACGCCGGCCCGACCACGCCCGGCTTTTCGAACATGACGCCGGCATTGTAATTGAGCTGGGTCAAGTCGTTGCTGCCGATGCCGCTGATCTTGCCGTCGATGCGCAGCTTTTCGGCGCGGCCAAACAGATTGCGATGCCCCCAATAGCCTTCGAGGCCCAGCCCTTCGGTGTTTGAGAAGCTGCCGCCAATGCCGAAATAGCGCGGCTTGCGTTCGCTTACCTGGACACCGATCGGGATGTTGCCCTCGGCGTCGAGTGCGTCGGCTTCCTTCACCGTCACGCTGTTGAAGACCTCGAGCCCGAGCAGCCGGTCGCGCGCATCGTCGATCTCATCGGGCGAATATTGGCGGCCGCGCTTAAGGCCGGTCATATATTCGGTGAAGTCGCGGTCGACCTTTTCCGTGCCCTCGACAGTGGTGTCGCCATAGCCGGCGACCGGGCCAGCCGCGACGGCAAGCGTCACGTCGAGCGTCGAACCGGCGTGCTCGGCGACGATCTCGCGGCCCGTCACCTTGGCCAGCGGCCTGCCTTCTTGCTTGAGTGCCCGCACGATCGCCGCCTCGGCCTTGAGCACGGCGCCCGAACTGGCGTCACCGCCGGCGATCAGACCGAAATCGGCACTTGCCAGCCCCGCCGCATCGCCTTCCAGCCTGATGTTGCCAAGCGTGAATTTCGGCCCGGCTGCTATGCTTATCACCACCGGTATCGGCTGCGGACCCGAAAACTCGGCATCGGGCGGCAGATCGTCGAGCGGCTTGCCCTGAATAGTGATGGTGACGACACCCTCGTAGCGGGCGTCAGTGTAGAGTGCGGCAACAAGTTGTTCACGGTCGCTGCGCGCCTTGGCCAGCAGGCCGAGAGAACCGGATACCGGGTGTTCCTCGTCGGCCTTCAACGCCGAGGCGTTTTCGAGCTTCTCGGCGAGATCCTTGTCGGCGTCCGGCGCCTCGATCGTCACCGCATAGCGCAGCGGGTCGACGATATCGGCATCTTCGTCTTTGGATCCCCACAGCTTGATGCCGAAAATCTCGAAGGCTGCCGCACTTCCGGTTTCGGCAACAAGTGCCGTAGAGCACAACAATGCGAAAAGCAGGGCGCGCGAAAGCGCGCGCCGTGGCGCGGTTCCTCCCGACATCTGCCTTTCATACGCCGGCATTACGCTCCTAGCCTAGCTCGCAAACCTAAAATTGGAATGAAGTTCTGAAGCACTCGTAAAGGGGCCACAATCCAATTGCTGAAATAGACAGGGCTTGGAACTCACACCTTCTGCGTCGCCGCAAGAAAGCGTGATCCCCTGTCCTATGGAGCTACTACCGGTCACCGGCCGGAAAGCAAACCGTTGGCAGGCGGATCCTGCCGCGTCCCGATGTTGACAAGCGCGACTGAAGCTTGAAGATTTCTGGACGTAAGCACTTGTCTGGAGGGGTTTATGGCAATGCGCGCGGCTCGTGGTCTATCGATTCTTTTCCTTCTCTTTTTTGCCTGGAGCGGTGTCGCGCAAGCGGCCGAAGCCCGGCGGGTGGTGACATCGGACAATTCCGACTATTTCGGTTTCGATCTCAGATCCGACCAGAATGTCAGCCTCGACCAGTGCAAGACCACCTGCCTCGGCGACCCGGCCTGCCGCGCCTTCACCTACAACCTCAAGGCCAAATGGTGCTTCCTTAAATCCGATTACAATTCGTTGAAACCCTTCGGCGGCGCCGTCGCCGGCAAGATCGTCAACATCGATGGCGATCCCGACATCGGCGCGCCACCCGAACTCGCCTTCTTCCCCAACTGGATGGCCGACCAGGCCCAGCAATACCGCAACAAGCTCACTGGCCCGACCTACACCAAGCCGACAGAGGGGCTGACGGCGCTGAGGGCCGCCGCCGAACAGTCGGCGCTGACGGGCGACCATCGCTCGGCCATGCACAAATACGAAGCGGCGGTTTCGGTGTTGCCTTATGATGGCCAGCTCTGGCTCGAGCTGGCGCGCGAAACGCTTGCCGTCCATCCGACCGCCAACAGCTCGGAGCCGTCGACCCTACCGGCGAACGCCACTTCCGCCGCCTTCAACGCCTACAAATTGCTGCGCACCACCAAGACGCGCGCCGACGTGCTGGCGCTGCTCGGGGACGGCCTTGATCGCCGCGATCTCTACAGGCCGGCCCTGCAGGCCTACGAGGCGAGCCTCGCTCTCGTCAATTCGCCGGCAGTCAGGGCCGCCTATCAGGATCTCAAGGCCCGCAAGGGCTTCCGCGTCATCGATCATACCGTCGATGCCGACACCAGCGCGCCACGCATCTGCGCGCAGTTCTCCGAGGAACTGGTCAAGACCGGCGTCGACTACTCGCAGTTCGTTACTGTCGACAACGCCGCTCCCAAGGGCGTCGAAGCCAAGGACAAGCAGATCTGCGTCGAAGGACTCGAGCACGGCCAACATTATGACGTGACCTTCCGCGCCGGCTTGCCGGCCGCCATTGGCGAGGTCACCGCGGCACCGGTGGTTCTGTCGATCTACGTGCAGGACCGCGCGCCTTCGGCCCGCTTCACCGGCGATAGCTTCGTGCTGCCCGCCGGCGCACGCCGCGGTATACCGGTCGTCACCGTCAACATGAATGCCGCCCAAATGAAGCTCTTCCGCATCGGCGACCGCTCGCTGGCCCAGCTTCTGTCGGGATATCAGTTCCTGCGCCAGCTTGACGGCTACGACATTTCGAACATCTCCGAACAGATGGGCGAGCCGGTCTGGCAAGGCCAGCTCGACATCGCCAACGACCTCAACAAGGAAGTCACCACCTCCTTCCCAATCGACGAGGCTTTGCCGAAGCGCAAGCCCGGCGTCTATGTGCTGACCGCACAAGCCGTCAACGATCGCAGCGACGACTATGATTCGCACGCCACGCAATGGTTCGTCGTCTCCGATATCGGCCTGTCGACCTATACCGGACAGGATGGGCTGAACGTCTTTGCCCGTTCGCTCGCAACCGCCAAGCCGATCGCCGGCGCCGAGCTGACGCTGCTGGCCAGGAACAATGAAATCCTCGGCACCGCGACCACCGACGCGGAAGGGCGGGCGGTGTTCAATCCCGGCCTGACGCGCGGCGACAGCGGCATGGCCCCGGCCGTGCTGATGGCCAAACAGGGCGACGACGATTTCGTCTTCCTCGATATGGGCCGCGCCGGCTTCGACCTGTCCGACCGTGGCGTCGCCGGACGGCCGGCACCTGGCGCGCTCGACGTCTATGCCTGGACCGAGCGCGGCATCTACCGCGCCGGCGAAGATGTCCATGTCGCGGCCCTTGCCCGCGACAGTGCCGCCAAGGCGGTCGAGAACCTGCCGCTGACCTTCATCTTCTCGCGGCCCGACGGCGTCGAGGACCGCCGCATCGTCAGCGACGGCGCATCGGCCGGCGGTCACGCTGTCGACCTGCCGCTGGAACCCAACGCCATGCGCGGCACCTGGACGGTGGCGATCCATACCGATCCCAAGCAGGCGGCGGTCGCCAGCCAGATGTTCCTGGTCGAGGACTTCGTGCCGGACCGCATCGAGTTCGACCTGTCCTCCGACAAGCAGGAGATCGCCCAGGGCGAGACCGCCAACATTACCGTCGACGGCCGCTTTCTCTACGGCGCGCCGGCCGCGGGCCTCGCGCTCGAAGGCGAATTGACGCTGTCGACCGCCCGCGATTGGGACCGCTTCAAAGGCTATTCTTTCGGTCTGGCCGACGAACAGTCGGCTGAACCGACGGTGACGCCCTTCACCGGCCTGCCGGTGGTCGGCGAGGACGGCAAGGCGACTTTCCCGGTCTCCGTCGATCAATTGCCATCCACCACCAAGCTGGTCGATGCAAAGGTCACTGTCAGGATGCGTGAAACCGGCGGCCGTGCCGTCGAGCGCTCGCTGAATATCGGCATCCGCCCGCAGGGCCACATGATCGGCATCCGCCCGGATTTCGACGACGACGAGGTGCCGCAAGGCGGCACGGCCAAGTTCAGCCTGATCGCTGTCGACCCAGACGGCAAGCGTGAGGCGCTGAAGGGCGCGCAGTGGTCGCTGGTCAAGGTCGAGCGCAGCTACCAGTGGTACCGCTCGAGCAACTCCTGGAACTATGAGCCGGTCACCTTCACCAAGGCGGTGGCCAACGGCCAGGTCGACCTGAGCGCCGATGGCGAGGCGACGGTGTCGCTGCCGGTCGACTGGGGCCGCTACCGGCTCGAGATCGAGACAGCGGATCCGGAAGGCCCGGCCACCAGCTACGAGTTCGACGCCGGCTGGTATGTCAGTTCCACCACCACCGAAACGCCCGACGGCCTAGAGATCGCCCTCGACAAGGATACCTATGCGGCGGGTGAAGTGGCCAAGCTCAAAGTGTCGCCGCACTTTGCCGGCGAGCTGCTCGTCACCATCGGCGCCGACAAGCTCCTGAAGACCGTCACCGCCAGCGTGCCGGCCGGCGGCAGCACCGTCGACATCCCGGTCGGCGACGACTGGGGTGCCGGCGCCTACGTCACGGCAACGCTGTTCAGGCCGGGCGATGCGCAAGAGACGCGTATGCCGGCGCGCGCCATCGGCGTCAAATGGCTGAAGCTCGATCCCGGCTCGCGGAAGCTTGCCGTCAGCTTGGCGCCGCCGGACAAGACCATGCCGCGCCAGCAGCTGTCGATCCCGGTGGCCGTAGCCGGCGTGCAGCCCGGCACCAACGCCTATGTCATGGTCGCGGCCGTCGACGTCGGCATCCTCAACCTGACCAACTACAAGGTACCGGATCCGGAGAACTGGTTCTTTGGCCAGCGCATGCTCGGTCTCGAGGTTCGCGACATCTATGGCCGGCTGATCGACGGCTCGCTGGGCACAACCGGTAAGCTGCGCACCGGCGGCGACGGCGCCAACATGCAATCGCAAGGCAGTCCGCCGACCGAAAAGCTGGTCGCCTTCTTCTCCGGCCCGGTCCAGCTCGACTCCGACGGCAAGGCGCGGATCGACTTCGACATACCGCAGTTCAACGGCACCGTGCGCGTCATGGCCGTCGCCTGGACAAAGGAAGCAGTCGGCCATGCCCAGTCCGACGTCATCGTTCGCGATCCGGTGGTGATCACCGCCGGCCTGCCGCGATTCCTGGCGCCCGGCGATTCCGCCGTCATGCGGCTCGATGTCGCCGACACCGACGGCCCTGCTGGCGACTACAAGCTGACCATCGACACGACGGGCGACCTGTCTACCGGCAGTGCCGCCTTGCCTGAAAAGCTGACGCTGGCCAAAGGCAAGCGGCAGACGCTGACCGTGCCGTTGATTGCGCGGACCGCGGGCAACGCCTCGATCACCATCAAGCTTGCGCATGCCGACGGCACCGCTGTCGAGCAGACGCTCTATGTGCCGGTGCGCCCAGCGCAACTGCCGGTGACCACCCGCATGGTCGTCGACCTCAAGGGCAATGGCGGCGCGCTGCGCGTCAACAAGGAACTGCTGGCGGCAAGCCTGCTCGATGGCGCTTCGATCAGCGTCGGCGTTTCGCAGGCGGCTGCCTTCGATGTACCGTCGCTGCTGATGACGCTCGACCGCTATCCCTATGGTTGCGCCGAACAGACCACCAGCCGCGCCATGCCGCTTCTCTACGTCAACGAGATGGCTTCCGGCATCGGCATGGCCAGCGACCCCGATCTGCATGGCCGCGTCCAGGACGCTATCTACAAGGTGCTGAGCTACCAGGCATCGGCCGGCAGCTTCGGCCTGTGGGGTCCGGGTTCCGGCGATCTGTGGCTCGACGCCTATGTCACCGATTTCCTGACCCGGGCGCGCGAGCAGAAATACGACGTGCCGGCTTTGGCGATGAACCAGGCGCTGAGCAATCTGCAGAACGCGATCGGCTACGATCAGGACGTCCAGGATCGCGGCAGCGAGATCGCCTATGCGCTCTATGTGCTTGCCCGCAACAAGAAGGCCTCGGTCGGCGATCTGCGTTATTATGCCGACACCCAGCTCGAAGCCTTTACCAGCCCGATGGCCGTCGCCCAGTTGGCGGCGTCTCTCGCGCTCTACGGTGACACCCAGCGCTCGGAGGCAACCTTCCAGGCCGCGCTGCAACTGGCCAAGTCGACGCCCGAATATGACTATTACCGGTCCGACTATGGCTCGCCGCTTCGCGACGGCGCGGCGATCCTGGCGCTTGCCGCGGAAAGCAAGCCGGTGCCGACCATCGTGCCGGCGCTGATCCAGCTGGTGACCAGGGAACGCGCCGACGCCAGATGGACCAGCACACAGGACGAGTCCTGGATGCTGCTGGCCGCCCGCGCGCTGAAGGCCGGCAATGATTCGATCGCGCTGACCGTCAATGGCGCACCGCATGCCGGCGGCTATTCGGACCAGATCGCCGGTGGCGACCTGGCCGACAGTCCGCTGACCATCGTCAACACCGGCAGAAATCCGCTGCAGGCGGTCGTCACCACCGTGGCCTCGCCGATCCAGCCTCTGCCGGCCGGCGGCAACGGCTTTACCATCAGCCGTACCTACTACAAGCTAGACGGCACAGAGGCCAACGTGACGGAGGTCAAGCAGAACGAACGCTATGTCGTCGTGCTCAAGGTTTACGAGCAGAACACCTGGCCTTCGCGACTGCTGATCACCGACCTGTTGCCGGCCGGCTTCGAGATCGACAATCCGGGCCTGGTCTCCAGCGCCCAATTGACGAACTTCTCCTGGCTGGCGCAGACCGATGCCGCTCATCTCGAATTCCGCGACGACCGTTTCGTCGCGGCTTTCAATCCCAACGACGGCGACGGCGACCGCAACATCACGCTCGCCTACGTCGTGCGCGCGGTGACGCCGGGCACCTACGCCCACCCGGCGGCAACGATCGAGGACATGTACCGGCCGCAATATTCGGCCCGCACCGCCACCGGCATGATGGAGGTCAAGGCGCCGTAAGGATAGGAATATGGCGATGGCGCTGCCCCTCATTGCCCTGCCGGGCATTTCTCCCCGTATAGAGACGGGGAGAAAGAGCCATGCGCCGAAGTTTTCGCCGAACTTTAACGTCGCAGAAAAGGCGCCAAGGGTCGCGACAGCCCCCTTCTCCCCGTCACTAAACGGGGAGAAGGTGCCGGCAGGCGGATGAGGGGCGGCGCCATGCTCTCCAGAAAATTCCTGCGCCGAGCGGCCATCACGGGCATTTCCTTGGCCGGTCTCGCGGCAATCACCGCCTTCGGCCTCTGGCAGCTCGACCGCGCATTTCCGCCGCCGCTGCCGGCTGCTTTGACGGTCTCGACCGAGGTGCAGGACCGAGACGGCCAGCTGCTGCGCGCCTTCGCTACGCCGGATGGCTACTGGCGGCTCGCCACCAGCCTGGACCAGGTCGACAAGCAGTTCGTCGACATGCTGGTCACCTATGAGGACAAGCGTTTCTGGGATCATCAAGGCGTCGACGTGCTGGCACTGGCGCGTGCCGCCGGCCAGTTCGCGACCAGCGGCCATATCGTCTCCGGTGGTTCGACGCTGCCGATGCAACTCGCCCGGCTGATCGAACCGCGCGACAGCCGCAGCCTCGGCTCGAAGATCAAGCAGATGCTGCGCGCCCTCCAGATCGAACGGCGGCTTTCCAAGCGCGAGATCCTCGAACGCTATCTGACGCTGGCGCCCTATGGCGGCAATCTCGAAGGTGTGCGCGCCGCTTCGCTTGCCTATTTCGGCAAGGAGCCGAAACGGCTGACGGTCTCGGAGGCGGCCCTGCTCGTCGCTTTGCCGCAATTGCCGGAAAAGCGGCGCCCTGACCGCAACCTCGACGTCGCCCATGCTGCCCGCGACCGCGTGCTGACCCGCATGGTCTCGGCAGGCCTGCTCGGCGAACGTGAGGCCGCGCGTGCCGCGCTCGACGATGTGTCGGGGCTGCGGCGGACCTTGCCGGCGCTCGCTGCCCATGCGGCCTATACGATGCTGTCCAAGGCCATTCCCGGCCAGAAGCTGCAACTGACGATCCGCAAGAGTGTCCAGGAAGGGCTGGAGCAGGTGGCCAAGGATGCGGCCGCCAGGCTCGGCCCTCGCCTCTCGGTGGCCATGGTACTGGCCGATGCCCGTACCGGCGATATTCTTGGTGAGGTCGGCTCTGCCGATTTCTTCGATGCCAGCCGTTCGGGCTGGATCGACATGACCAAGGTCGTTCGCTCGCCTGGCTCGACGCTGAAGCCGTTCATCTACGGCCTCGCCTTCGAACAAGGCCTGGTGGCGCAGGAGATGCTGATCGAGGACAGCCCAGCCGATTTCTCCGGGTATCGGCCGAAGAACTTCGACATGGGCTATCAGGGCGATGTCAGCATCAGGCAGGCGCTGCAATTGTCGCTCAACGTGCCGGCGATCCGCGTGCTCGACGCGGTCGGCCCGGCCCGGCTGATGGCACGCTTTCGCCAGGCCGATGTGACCCCTATCCTGCCCGTCAACGAAGCGCCCGGCCTGGCGATCGGCCTCGGCGGCGTCGGGGTGACCCTGCGCGACCTGGTCCAACTCTATGCCGGCCTTGCCAATGGCGGCAAGGCACACACGCTGCATGACGGCACCGAGCCGGCGAATGCCGAACGCTCGACCACCACCATCCTCGACGGGCAGGCGGCCTGGCAGATCACCGACATCCTGTCAGGCGTCAAGCCTCCCCAGGGTGCCGCCCAACGCGGCATCGCCTACAAGACCGGCACCTCCTACGGCTATCGCGACGCCTGGTCGGTCGGCTTCGACGGCCGCTACGTGCTCGGCGTCTGGGTCGGCCGCCCCGACGCCGGTGCGGTGCCCGGCCTGTCCGGCTATGTCTCGGCTGCGCCCATCCTGTTCGAAGGCTTTGTCCGTTCCGGCCTGGCCGCCGTACCACTGCCGAGCCAGCCGTCCGGCGTCCGGCGTCCGAAACGCGAGGAACTGCCGGTGACGCTGACGCGCTTCGGCGCCGGCACCGATGGGCTGGTGCAGGCGACGCCGACCGAACCTGCGCCAACCATCATCTTTCCGCCCGACGGCGCTCGCGTCGATCTCGGCACTTCCTCGGCCGACGCCTCGCCGCTGGTGCTCAAGCTGCAAGGCGGCCGCGCACCATTCCGCTGGCTGGCCAACGGCAAGCCGCTGGTCGGCATCGACCGGCGGCGCACCGCGACCTGGCAGCCGGACGGCGCCGGCTATTCGACCCTGACCGTGATCGACGCGGCGGGACGCGCGGCCAGTGTGAAGGTTTTCGTCGAGTGAAAGTTTCCCTTGAATAATTTCCGGCAGGTGATTCAGGGGATTGGGTTTTACGTCTTGCTTTCGGCCGCCGGTATTTCCTCGGCCTTTGCTGACACCCTCCCCGCCACCTTTGTTCGGCTAGCCGACATCGATCCCAAAATCCGGCAGGATATCCGCTATGCCGGCCTCGAAAATTTCCTGCATCGCAAGGTAAGCGGCTACGATGCGCCGGTGTGCGTCCTCACCAGGCAAGCGGCGCAAGCGCTTTCGGCAGTGCAGAAAGCGATTGCCGCCGAAGGACTGACGCTGGTCGTGTTCGACTGCTATCGCCCTGCGCGGGCTGTCTCCGACATGCGTGACTGGACAAAAAAGAGTGGACCACCGGACCCGCAATGGTACCCAAAGGTCAAGCGCAAGGATCTCATCGCCAAGGGCTATATCGGCGAACTGTCCACCCATTCGCGCGGATCGACGGTCGATGCCGCGATCGCGCGAGCCGACCGCAAGAGCGCTCCGAAACCGGCCTGCGGCGCGACCGACGCCGACACGCTCGATTTCGGCACGGGTTTCGACTGCTTCGATCCAGCGAGCGAAACGGCTCACGGACCGATAGCCAGTGAAGCGGCGGCTAACCGCAAAAGACTTGTCGAGGCGATGCGTGCCCGCGGCTTCAAGAATTACGCCCGCGAATGGTGGCACTTCACGCTGGAGAACGAGCCGTTTCCAAAAGAGCGCTTCAACTTTCCCGTTACCGCCGAATAGCCGGCCGCAACCTTCGGGCGCGACGCAGCCATTGCCGAAGAGCTAGCCGTCTCTAGATAATCGCGTCGGGAGCGCAATCATGGTCCATGCGGGGAAAATAGTTTCTCGCATCGCCGAAACTAGGCGAAAAATTGCTTCAATAGGCCAAAAAAGGCAACATTGAATGCATCTAAATTCTATCAATTCGGTAGATTGGCGCGAGTTCAACGGAGGCGGAAATGACCAAACCTCATTTCAGGAAACTGCTCGGCGCACTGGTCGCCACATCTGTCCAGTTCGGCACGCTCGGTTTCGCGTTTGCCGACACCACCATTCTCAACGTGTCCTATGATCCGACGCGTGAGCTCTACAAGCAATTCGATGAGGCCTTTGTCGCCCACTGGAAGGCCGAGACAGGCGAGACCGTCACCGTCCAGCAGTCGCATGGCGGATCCGGCGCCCAGGCGCGCGCCGTGATCGACGGGCTCGACGCCGACGTGGTGACGCTGGCGCTCGAAGGCGACATCAACGCCATTGTCTCGAAAACGAAGAAGATCAATCCCGACTGGCGAACGAAATTCGAAAACAATTCGGCGCCCTACACCTCGACGATCATCTTCCTCGTCCGCAAGGGAAACCCCAAGGGCATTCATGATTGGGGCGATCTGGTCAAGGACGATGTCCAGGTGATCACGCCCAATCCGAAAACCTCCGGCGGCGCGCGCTGGAACTATCTTGCCGCCTGGGCCTATGCCAGCGCCAAGGATGGCGGCGACGAGGCCAAGACCAAGGAATTCGTCGGCAATCTCTATGCGCATGTCCCGGTTCTCGACACCGGTGCGCGCGGCGCCACCGTGACCTTCGCGCAAAAGGGGCTGGGCGACGTGCTGCTCGCCTGGGAAAACGAGGCCTATCTGGCGCTCGACGAGTTCGGCGCCGACAATTTCGATATCGTCTACCCGCCGACCTCGATCCTGGCCGAGCCGCCGGTCGCCGTGGTCGACGCCAATGTCGACACCAAAGGCACGCGCAAAGTTGCCGAAGCCTATCTGAGCTACCTCTATTCCAAGGAAGGCCAGACGCTCATCGCCAAAAACCATTATCGCCCTTCGAAGCCCGAACTGGTGCCGGCGGAGGACTTGGCCAAGCTGCCTGAGATCAAGCTGGTCACCATCGACGACCCGCTTTTTGGCGGCTGGAAGAAAGCACAGCCTTATCATTTCGGCGATGGTGGTATATTCGACCAGATCTACAAGCCGGCCCAGTAGCATTTAGATCAGGACGACATGACCACAGCACCCGCCAAGGCGGGGTGGCGATTCAGGCAGCCGAGCGTCATTCCGGGTTTCGGATTGACGCTCGGCTTCTCGCTTGCCTACCTCACCCTCATCATCCTCATTCCCCTGTCCGGGCTGATCTGGCGCTCGGCGGCGCTCGGCTGGACCGACTTCTGGGCGATCGTCACCGACCGCCGCACCATCAACGCGCTTGAAATCAGCTTCGGCACCGCCTTCATTGCCGCCGCCGTCAACGTCGTCTTCGGCACGATCGTCGCGTGGGTGCTGGTGCGCTACAGCTTTCCAGGCCGCCGCATCGCCGATGCCATGGTCGACCTGCCCTTCGCGCTGCCGACGGCGGTTGCCGGCATCGCTTTGACCACGCTTTACGCACCGAATGGCTGGATCGGAAGCCTGCTGACGCCGCTCGGCATCAAGGTCGCGTATACGCCGCTCGGCATCGTCATCGCGCTGATCTTCATCGGGCTGCCCTTCGTCGTGCGCACTGTGCAGCCGATCATGGAGGAAATCGACAAAGAGGTAGAGGAAGTGGCCGCCACGCTCGGCGCCAATCGCTTCCAGATCATCAGCCGTGTTCTGCTTCCCGGACTGGCACCGGCCATCGTCACCGGTTTCGCGCTGGCCTTCGCGCGCGGCGTCGGCGAGTACGGCTCGGTTATCTTCATCGCCGGCAACCTGCCCTATAAATCCGAGATCGCACCGCTTCTGATCGTCATCCGGCTCGAGGAATATAATTATGCCGCGGCGACCGCGATCGCGGCGATCATGCTGGCGCTGTCCTTCGTGATGCTGCTGGTCATCAACCTGGTGCAGACCTGGAGCCGCAAGCGCTATGGCTGACCCGGAGATCAAATCCTACGCGCCGCACCACGAAAGCCGCTCGGCGGCGGTAACCGAAAGCCGCCCTGCGCAAGCCGTGCTGATGGCGGTAACGTTTGCGTTCCTCGCCATCTTCCTGCTCTTGCCGCTGATCATCGTCTTCAAGGAAGCTTTCGCCAAGGGCATCGAGGCCTACACACAGGCGCTAGGCGAACCGGATACGCGCTCAGCGATCCGCCTGACGCTTCTGGTCGCGGCGATCTCGGTGCCGCTCAACATCGTCTTCGGCATTTCCGCCGCCTGGGCGATCGCCAAGTTCGAGTTCAAGGGCAAGGCGTTCCTGACCACACTCATCGACCTGCCCTTTTCCGTCTCGCCGGTCATTTCGGGGCTTGTCTACGTGCTCTTGTTCGGCGCGCAAGGCCTGCTCGGCGCCTGGCTGAAAGCACATGGCATCGTCATCCTGTTTGCCGTGCCGGGCATCGTGCTGGCCACCGTCTTCGTCACCTTCCCCTTCGTCGCCCGCGAATTGATCCCGCTGATGCAGGAACAGGGCAATGGCGACGAGGAGGCTGCCCTGTCGCTTGGAGCCAATGGCTGGCAGGCGTTCTGGTACGTGACGTTGCCCAACGTCAAATGGGGATTGCTCTACGGCGTGCTGTTGTGCAATGCCCGCGCGATGGGTGAGTTCGGCGCCGTCTCGGTCGTGTCGGGCCACATACGCGGGCTGACCAACACCATGCCGCTGCATGTCGAAATCCTTTATAACGAGTACAATGCCGCCGCCGCCTTTGCCGTCGCTTCGCTGCTTGCCGGCCTGGCGCTCGTCACGCTGGTCTTGAAAACACTTCTCGAGATGCGCTACGGCGCCGAGATCGCCGCGACGCGCGGACACTGACAAATGCATGTCGCCCAAAAGTGTGTAGCGGTTTTTGGACAACGACATGCATAAAACAAAGATTTGATGTCGCCCAAAAGTGGGAACCGGTTTTGGGATAACGGCATGCATCAACTACAAAAGGGATTTGCATGGAAGTTCGCGTTGCCAACGTGCGCAAGGAGTTTGAGCGGTTTCCGGCCCTCCACGACGTTTCGCTCGACATCAAGTCGGGAGAACTGATCGCCCTGCTGGGACCGTCCGGTTCCGGCAAGACGACGCTGCTCAGGCTGATTGCCGGATTGGAGCGGCCGACCCGCGGAAAGATCTTCTTCGGCGAAGAGGATGCCTCCCAAAAGTCGATTCAGGAGCGCAATGTCGGCTTCGTCTTCCAGCACTACGCGCTGTTTCGCCATATGACGGTCGCCGACAATATCGGCTTCGGACTCAAGGTCCGGCACGGGCCGTCACGCCCGTCGGCGAAGGAAATCCGACGCCGCGCCTCGGAACTCCTCAACCTCGTTCAGCTTTCCGGTCTGGAAAAACGCTATCCGGCACAGCTTTCGGGCGGCCAGCGCCAGCGCGTGGCGCTGGCCCGCGCCATGGCGATCGAACCGGCCGTGCTTTTGCTCGACGAGCCGTTCGGCGCGCTCGATGCGCAGGTGCGCCGCGAACTGCGCCGCTGGCTGCGCGACATCCACGACGCCACCGGTCACACCACGGTCTTCGTCACCCATGACCAGGAAGAGGCGCTGGAGCTTGCCGACCGTGTCGTGGTGATGAGCCAGGGCCGCATCGAGCAGGTCGGCACCGCCGACGAGATCTACGACACGCCGAACTCTCCCTTCGTCTACGGCTTCATCGGCGAATCGAGTTCGCTTCCGGTCAAGGTCGAGGACGGCCAGGTCTGGATCGCCGACCGGCCGATCGGGCTTTCCGCGCCGCACGCACCGCAAGGCGAAGCGACGCTGTTCTTTCGCCCGCACGACGTCGATCTGGTGGAAGAATGCAACGGCTGCATCGCCGGCACGGTCGCCGCCAGCCGCCGCGTCGCCGGCACCAGGCGGGTCGAGCTCGAAATCGGCGGCGAACGTCAGCGGGTCGAGATCGAATTGCCCGTCGATCATCCGGCGGCGCAGAAAAGTCGCGTGGCTTTCAGGCCGCGGCGCTGGAAGCTTTTTCCGGCTGCTTGATCCTCTATCAGGCGCTACACCAGCCAGTTCTCGATCTTCAGGCCTTTGATCCGGTTGAACTCCCCGGTGTTGGCGGTCACCAGGGTAGTTCCAAGCGCACGGGCGTGGGTAGCAATAAAAAGGTCATTCTGGCCGATGGTCTGGCCCCTGCCTTCCAGTTCTGCGCGAATCGCGCCGTACTCGGCATCCACCGGCACATCGAGCGGCAAGACGGGAATCTCAGCCAGCAATTCCTCGACCTTCTTGTGCAACTTGGCTGATCTTTTCTTGACGCAGCCATATCGCAGTTCCGACGCGACCACGATGCTGGTACACACGGCGGCGTCTCCCACGCGCAGGACAGCGCTTGCGGCTTTCCCGGCCGGATTTCGGATCATGTCGCTGACAATGTTCGTGTCCAGCATGAACCGCATCAAAAAAATTCCTCGGATTTGACAGGTATATCCTCGACTTCGGGAAAGTCTTCCTCGGCACCGGGCGGCGGCTCTTTCGCCCATTGCGCGAGCAGTGCGGTGAGGCCAGGTTTGCGGACCGGCTCGATGATCAGGCGGTCGCCTTCACGGCTGATCAAGACCTTTTCGCCGGGAAGTTCGAACTCGACGGGAATGCGCACCGCCTGGCTGCGATTGTTACGAAACAGCTTCGCCTCCTTCGGCGGGGTTGTTGAATGGCGGTGTTGAGACATGACAACAGCTCCCTTGTATATACTATTTGTATATGCCAGACAGGGCGGCGATGCAATCGCCTTGCACCGCGTTGGCCGGCCGGGAACCATCGTGCACGCCGACGGCATCGGCGCCGCTGCCAAGCTGTCCTGAGACTCTGCCTGAAAGAAAAAACCAGAAATCGCCCACAGCGGGAATATTTCTTCTATCGACAACGTGGAGCGGCCGCTCTGCGTGCCTCGTCGCGCACGATGCCTTGCCGCTATGGTCCGGCATTAAGCTCATGGCATTGGAGCCTGTTTTCATGAAGCGATTTTTGCTTGGCGTCGCCACGTTGGCCGGCCTCTTCCTCGCATCCTCCCAAGCCTGGTCGGCCGACAAATTGCTCAATGCTTCCTATGATGTCGGGCGCGAACTGTTTGCGCAGGTCAACAAGGCGTTCGTCGCCGGCCACCCCGGCGTCACCATCGATCAGTCGCATGCCGGAACCTCGGCACAAGCACGCGCCATCGCCGAAGGCCTCGGCGCCGACGTGGTCACGTTCAACCAGGTCATCGACATCGACTTCCTGGTCAAGAAGGGCCTCATCTCCGCCGACTGGCAGAAGGACTTTCCGGACAACGCCTCGCCTTTCTATTCGCTGCCCTCCTTCCTGGTGCGCGCCGGCAATCCGAAGCACATCAAGGATTGGAACGATCTCGTGCGCGACGACGTCCAGGTGATCTTCCCTAATCCGAAAACATCGGGCAATGCGCGCTACACCTATCTCGCGGCCACCGCCTACGCCAAGGAAGCCTTCAAGGGCGACGATGCCAAGGTGAAGGAGTTCGTGACAAAGCTGTTCAACAACGTGCCGGTGTTCGACAGCGGCGGGCGCGCCGCGACCACCACTTTCGTGCAGCGCGAAATCGGCGACGTACTCATCACCTTCGAGTCGGAAACGCGCGGCGTCCGCAAGGAGTATGGCGAGGACAAGTTCGAGCAGGTAACGCCTTCGGTCAGCCTGTTGGCGGAATTTCCGGTGGCGATCGTCGACACCGTTGCAGACGAGCATGGCACGCGCGATCTCGCCAAGACCTATCTCGACTTCCTCTATACACCGGAGGGCCAGGACATCGCCGCCCGCAACGGCCTGCGGGCCCGGGACGCGGCGGTCGCTGCCAAATATAAGGCTGAGTTTCCCGATGTCCGCCTGCTGACGGTGGAGGAGGTCTTCGGCGGCTGGGCCAAGGTCCAGGCCGAGCACTTTGCAGCGGGCGGCCTGCTCGACCAGACTTATGGCAGCCGCTGAGGCGAAATTCCAACTTTGACAGAAGCCGGCTTTGCCGGCTTCTTTGCTTTCGCGCTGCGAAAGGTGATTTCTGGCACTTTCCAGGCGCATTCCGTCCAAAACGTTACAAAGAATCAACGCGTTTGTGCCTACCGTGAGAACGGACGGCTTGTTTTCGCGAACGGCTTCGCGTGATCAAACCGTCATGATTTGCACACAAACAGCCGCCAGACGCAGGTGGTTGGGGCTTCATGGGTTGACTCGGGGCATGCTTACCAAAAAAGGCAAATACGGCCTCAAGGCCCTCGTGCATCTGTCGGGCCTGCCGGTCGGCCAGCTCGCATTCGTCAACGACATTGCGGTCGCCAATAACATCCCCAAGAAATTCCTGGATGCCATCCTGGGCGAGTTGCGTAACGCCGGCTTCGTCCAGAGCCGCAAGGGCAAGGAAGGCGGTTACCGCCTTGCCCGGCCGGCTTCCGAGATCAAGATCGGCCATGTCGTGCGTGTCCTCGACGGGCCGCTGGCGCCGATCCCCTGCGCCAGCCGCACGCAATACCAGCGCTGCGAGGATTGCGACGAGGCGACCTGCCAGGTCCGGCACATGATGCTGGAGGTCCGGCAGGCGATCGCCGAGGTGCTGGACAACCGCAGCCTCGCGGCCATGCGCGACGCCGACAATGACGATTTCCCGGTCGAACTGACGTCGCAAATCTAGCGCGCGAGCAGGCTCAAGGCGGTCGCGACGGTGTCGGCGACCGGACGCGTGCCATCCAGGGTCATTGCCGCCTCGTCCGCCGCTGGCGCCTCAAGCGTGGCGAACTGGCTGTCGACCAGGCTTGCCGGCATGAAATGACCCTTGCGATTGCCGACGCGCTGTTTTGCTGTTGCCGGGTCGATCTCCAGGTGAACGAAAACGATATCCGCGCAAAAGCCGCGCAGGCGATCACGATAGCTGCGTTTCAGCGCTGAGCAGGCGGCGACCACACGTTGTCCGCTTGCGACCGACGCGGCCATCCGCTGGCCGATCGCGTCGAGCCAGCCTTCGCGCAACGCGTCGGTGAGCGGCTGGCCGCTCGCCATGCGCGCGACGTTTTCGGGCGGATGCAGCCTGTCGCCTTCGATAAAGACGGCGCCCAATGCCGCTGCAAGCGCTTCGCCGACAACCGACTTGCCGCAGCCGGCAACCCCCATCACCACGATGGCGGGTATCGTTCGAACAGTGCTCGGCGGCTTATATGCCACGTCTTTGCCGGTCATGCAGGTCAGCGGCTTGCCGGCGCGCGGCCATAGAGCAGCAGCATGGCGACGATGACGACGCCGTAGATAATCTGCCGTCCCGCCTCCGGCATCTGCATGACAGAGAGAATGGACTGCAGAAGCGTGATCAGGATTACCCCGGCGACTGTGCCGAGATAGGAGCCGCGCCCACCGAGGATCGACGTGCCGCCGAGCACAACCGCGGCGATCGACGGCAGCAGATAGGCGTCGCCCATCGACTGTGCCGCCTTGGAGGCATAGCCGGCCAACAGCACGCCGCCGAAGGCGGAGAGCCCGCCCGAAACCGCAAAGGCGATCATCACCACGCGCCTTGTATCGATGCCGGAAAGATAGGCTGCGCGCTCGCGATTGCCGATGCCATAGACGGTGCGGCCGAAGCCGGTGCGGGTCAGCACGAACACCATTGCGGCGCCGATCAGCGCCCAGATGAGGACGGCGTTGGGCACGGCAGGAACGGCAAAGCCGGTCGCCAGATAGCGCATCGCACCGGTCGCCGAATCCTGCGGCGAGAAACCGCCCGTGTAGACCACCATCAGCCCCTGCGCGACGGCGTTGGTGGCAAGCGTGATGATCATCGAGGGAATGCGCAGATAGGCGACGCCGATGCCGTTGACGATGCCGATCAGAACACCGCAGAAGATGCCGAACGGAATGGCAAGCGCCACGCCGACCGGGCCGTATGCGGCCGCGGCACAGGCCATCATCGCGCCGGCCGCCACCGACCAGGGCACCGACAGGTCGATCTGGCCGAGCAGGATGACCAGCATCATGCCGGTCGCGATGACGCCGAGAAACGACGCCACCTTGAGCTGCTGCAAAAGGTATTCAGGCGACAGGAAGCTGCGCGAATAGAGGCTGCCGAGGAACAGCAGCAGCACGATACAGGCGAATGCCGTCAGCACCGCCGGGTCGGCGCGGCGGAGGAATTTCGGCATGCGGCCGGCGAGACCACTCACAGTCGTTTCGCTCACAGGAACCACTCCAGCCGGTTGCGGACCCGAAACAGGGCGAAGGCGCCGAGGCTGACCGCGATCAGCAGAATGACGCCCTGGAACAGGGGCTGCCAGAGCGGATCGAAATCGAAGACGAACAGCAGGTCGCCGATGGTGCGGAAGGCAAGCGCGCCGAAGATCGCGCCGATGGCGCTGCCCTTGCCGCCGAACAGCGACACGCCGCCAAGCACGACCGCGGCAATCGAAAACAGCGTATAGGCGTTGCCGCTGGCATAGGCCGCATCACCGGTATAGGTGAAGAACGTCAGGAACAGCCCGCCGATCGCGGCAAGCAGACCGGCAAGCGCATAGGCGGCGAACTTTCCACGCCGGATCGGCACGCCGGACATGTAGGCCGCCATCTCCGAGGAGCCGGCCGCATAGGCGGCGCGGCCGAGCACCGACCGGCTGAACGGCACCCAGACGACAAGCACGACCGCCAGCAGCGCCACCAGGCTCGCCGGCACAATACCAAACAGGCGCCCGGTCAGCGCATCGGCGAGCCCTTCATTGACCGAGCCGCCCGGAAACGGCCGAAGCAGCAGCGCAATGCCGAAATAGACCGCACCGGTGGCGATAGTGGCGACGATCGGCTGCAGGCGTCCATAGATGACGATGGCGCCGTTGATTGCCCCGCACAGCAGCCCGGTGCCGAGCACGGCGATGACGCCGACGGCGGTCTCGATGCCGGTGCCGACGACCAGCCACGACGCCAGGCAGTTGGTCAGGGTGAAGATCATCCCGACCGAAAGATCGATGCCGGCGGTGATCACCACCAGCGTCTGCGCCATGGCGACGAAGGCGAGCAGCACGCCCTTGTTCGAGGCCGTCTGCACGACATTGGCGGTGAAGCCCGCCGGATGGTTCGAGGTGTAGATGACGAACATGACGACGAAGATGCCGAACGCCAGCAGCGTTCCGCGCTGTTCGGCAAGCCAGTAGCGCCAATCCTTCACGCGTCCGCTCCTTGCTTTGGCATCTCTTCGTGAATGTTGAGCGCGCTGGCGATCAGCGCCCGCTCGGTGATTTCGGCGCCGACCAGTTCACGCTTGACCGCGCCGTCATAGAGCACCAGCACCCGGTCGCAGCAGCCGATCAGCTCGTCATAGTCGGTCGAATAGAAGAGGATCGCCGCACCCTGGTCGGCAAGCTTGCGCATCAACTGGTAAAGCTCCTGCTTGGTGCCGACGTCGATGCCGCGCGTCGGATCGTTGAGCAGGATGATGCGCGGCTGCCGCATCAGCCATTTGGCGATGACGACCTTCTGCTGGTTGCCACCGGATAGCGCGCCGACCGGAATGTCGAGGCCGGCGGTCTTGATCGCCAGGAGACCCACCATATCGTCGATCAGCCGCTGCTCGGCGGCGCGATCGATGATGCCGGCCCTGGACAGCCGGTCGAGGGCAGCGAATGAGAGGTTTTCGCGCACCGTCATCGGCAGCATCAGCCCCTCGGTCTTGCGGTCCTCCGGGATCAGCGCCATGCCGATCCGGTCATCGCGCGCCGCGGCCGGGCTGGCGATCGCCACCGGCCTGCCGTCGATCAGGATCTGGCCCGACAGGCCACGCAGCACACCGAAGAAGGCGAGCAGCAATTCGCGCTGGCCTTGGCCGTCGAGGCCGCCAAGCCCGACCACCTCGCCCGCCCCGACCGATAGCGAGACATCGTGCAGCCGATCCGTCCAGGACAGGCTGCGCGCCTCCAGAACCGGCGTGGCTGCGGCAGCCGCCCGCGCGGGCTTGGGCGGAAAGATGTGGCTGTATTCGCGCCCGATCATCAGTTCGACGACCTCGTTGTCGCTTTTTGTACCGGCCTCGTAGCTGGCGACATTGCGGCCATTGCGGAACACCGTGCATTGGTCGGCCAGCTCGGCGATCTCGTTCATGCGGTGCGATATATAGAGCAGCGCCAGCCCTTCCGAACGCAGCCGCTTCAACACGGCGAAAACTCTGGCGACGTCGGCCGCGGTCAGCGCCGAGGTCGCCTCGTCGAGGATCAGGATGCGTGGCTTGCGCGCCAGTGCCTTGGCGATCTCGACCATCTGCCTTCTTGAAAGAGGAAGATCCTTGACCAGCGCCAGCGGATGGATATCGGAAGCGCCGGCGCGAGCGAGGGCTTCTTCGGCGATGCGGCGCTGCGCCTTGCGATCGATCATGCCGAAACGCTTCGGCGGATCGGAAATGACGATGTTGTCGGCAACGCTGAGTTCGGGGACGAGCGACAGTTCCTGGAAGATGCAGACGATGCCGGCCTGGTTGGCAGCGGCCGGCGAAGCGAAGGTAACTTCGTTTCCGTCCAGCATCATGCGGCCCTCGTCGGGCGCGACGACCCCCGCCATGACCTTGATCAGCGTCGATTTGCCGGCGCCGTTCTCGCCGAGAATGGCGTGGATGCTGCCTGGAGTGACCGACAGTTCGGCCTTCTCCAGCGCGCGCACGCCGCCATAGCGCTTGGATATGCCTTCCATGCGGAAGAGCGGAACCGCACCGTCCATCGGCCCTCCCCAGGCGCTTGGCAATCAGGATGTCGAGCGCCGACGCCGCGGGATCTCCCGCGGCGTCGGGCTGTCGGAGTTTACTGGTTTTCCTTGCTCTGGCCCATGATTTCCTGCGCCGTGAAATTGATGCCGCAGGTCGGGAAGGAATTGCCGACGAAGAAATTGTCGGATTGGTCGGGGAAGTAGTCCTGGCCTGCCTTGAAGTTCGGATCCTCGACGATCGCCAGCGGCAGCTTGACCGCTTGCGGCACGACCTGGCCTTCAAGTGCTGCAATCGCCGTCTTGATGGCAACCGCGACCTGCGCCGGGCCGGTGCCGGCCGACGAGCATTTCAGCCCGTCAGCGGCGAACTTGGCGCAGAATTTGCGGAAGCCGTTCTCCGTCTCGCCACCGAACGGCACGAACGGATGCTTGGCATCGATCATCGCCTGCACGATGCCGGTATCGCCGCCCTGTCCGGTAATGCCGTCGAAGGGGCCGTTGGTGGCAATGGCATCGGCCGTAGCCTTTTGCGCAACGCCGTCATCCCACTTGCCGACGACCTCGGTGACATCCCATTTCTTGCCGGAAGCGTCGAGAACCTCGTGGATGCCGTTATGGCGGTCGGTATCGACGGATGTGCCGGCGACGCCGCGCACTTCCAGCACCTTGCCGCCGTTCGGCACGTGCTTGACCAGCCAGTTGCCCCACAATTCGCCAAGGCCTTTCTGGTCGACATTGACGTTGATGGCATCCTTGGTGTCGAGGATGTTGTCGAAGGCGACCAGCACCACGCCGGCTTCCTTGGCCCGTTTGATGACAGGACCGAATGCGGTCGGGTTCTGGGCGTTGACGACAATCGCGTCATAGCCGGAATCGATGAAATTGTTGATCGCCGAAATCTGCGCCGGCACGTCTTCGCCGGTCGAGACCACCTTGAATTCCTTGAGCTTGGCCGCGACGTCCGGCTGCGCTGCATAGGCCTTTGCCGTCTGCACCATCTGGATGCGCCATGTGTTGGCGATATAGCCGTTGGCCAGAGCGATGCGGTACGGGCCGTCTTTCTTGGGGAACTTGAAGAACTGCGTATCGGCCGACCAGGGCGCGAAGCAGTCAGGCTCGGCCGATGGCCCCTTGACGATTTCAGGATCGGCGATCGCCGACGAGCTCAGCATGACGAAAGCAGTGGCGGCAACGATACCGCCAACGAGTGACTTGATCATCGATATTCCTCCCAGTTGCAGTTTTGTTTGTTGTTACGCCGATGAATTTGCGCTTTTCCGGCCCGGCACCTCCCGCCGTACCCGTCGCGCGTTCAGGTGGCCGAATGCCGACCCGATCCCCTCCTTTGCTGCCCGGCTAGTCCCGCAAAAACTATCATATTATACATAATAAACAAGCATGAGCTGTCGCTTATGTATAATAAACAGCCCCCATCTTCTGAGCGAAGTACCGCCCGGCGATAACTGGTAGCGCTACCATGACGTAGTGTAAAGCGCCATTGCGTTGAAGCGCGCTTCAGCGTGCCGTGCTTTCACGCCGCTTGAGTTCGAAGCCGAGGTCGACGACCCGCTGCTCCGGCCTGTTGCCTTCGATCGCCGCAAGCGCCATGGCGACCGCCCGCCGGCCGATCTCGTAGCGATACGTCCGAACGCTGGTGACCGACGGAAACGCCACCTCCATCATGTCAAGATCGTTGAAGCCGACGATGCCGATCGTCTTCGGTACGGCGATCGAAGCGCGGTGGCATTCGAACAGCACCCCGAGTGCTATATCGTCATTGTTGCAGAACACGCCGTCGAGGCTCGGCACCTTGGCCAGCGCGTCGCGGAACAATTCGCGGCCGAGGGTGACGCTGGAGGGCACCGGCGTGGTCGTGGTAAGCCGCGCATCGAACAGGCCGGCCGCCTCCATCGCCGCGCGATAGCCGGCCAAGCGCCGCTGCGAACGCGGATCCATGCGCGCGCCGATGAAGCCTATCCGGCGATAGCCTGCCTCGATCAGATGTTCCGCAGCCGCCTTGCCGCCCTCGAAATGCGAGAAACCAACCATCATGTCGACCGGATCGGGCCCGGTCTCCATCACCTGCACCACCGGACAGCCCGCCGTTTCCAGCAGTTTTCGCGAGGCCGGCGTCTGGTCGATGCCGGCCACGATCAGCGCCGCCGGGCGTTGCGGGCCAAACACCTGCAGCAGCCGCTCTTCCTCGAGGCCGGAATAGTGGGTGTTGCCGAGCTGAATCCGGAAAGGGCCGTCCGACAGGCTGTCGTAGATGCCGCGCACCACTTCGGCAAAGACGTTGTTGGTAAGCGACGGCACCAGAACGCCAAAGACCTCGGCGCGCGCCGAAGCCAGCGCCCGCGCATTCGGGTCGGGCACATAGCCGAGCTCGTTCACGGCCGACTCGATCTGGCGGCGCAGATCTTCCGAGACACGCCCCGGCTCACGCAGGGCGCGCGATACGGTAATGGCGCCGACGCCGGCCTTGCGGGCGACGTCGGCGATGGTCGGGCGGCCGCCGCCGCGGCGTGAGCGCGGCTTGATCACCGTACTCGTCCGGACGCCGGGCAACCGCCCACACGCGACCGTGAAACGATGTTCAGCGTTTTTGAAACTGCTGCCATGCCAAACTGGCCCGTTGCCACACCTTGTCTGGCGTCGCGCAGCCTTCGGCTGTTGTCAAGCGACGGCCGGAGAGACTGTATCCGTACCGCTGTGCTTCAGGCCGCCACAGCAGCGCTGCGCCGGGCCTTCCACAGCAGCAGCACCATGGCCAAAATATTCAGCAGGTTCCAGGCAATGCCGTTGAGGAACGCGGCGGCATAGGAGCCGGTCAGATCGTAGATCCAGCCCGACATCCAGCCGCCGATCGCCATGCCGAAGATGGTCGCCATCATGACGATGCCGACGCGCTGGCCAGCTTCCTTGGCTGGCATATATTCGCGCACGATGATCGCATAACAGGGCACGATGCCGCCTTGCGACAGGCCGAAAACCAGCGAGACGACATAAAGCGAGGCAAGCCCGTCGAACGGGATATAGAACAACAGCGACAGGCATTGCAGCACCGAGCCGATCAGCAGGGTTTTCACGCCGCCGATGCGATCGGCAAGGAAGCCCGAGCCTAGCCGGCTGACGACGCCCGCCGCCAGCATGATCGACAGCATATCGGCGCCATGTGCCACGCCGTAGCCGAGATCCATGCAATAGGCGACGATATGGACTTGCGGCATCGACATCGCCACGCAGCAGCCGAGCCCGGCGACGATGAGCAGCGCCTGCAAGGCCGCCGGCGACAGGGAGATCGGCTGGACCACGCGGCTGCCCGGCGATCCCGGAGCCGCCTGGGGCGGTGCGCCGCGCCGGAGCAGCAGGATCAAGGGCACCATGGTGACCAGGCAGACGGCGCCGATCGCGGCATAGGTGAAGCGCCAGCCTTGCGCCTGCATGACATAGGGCATCGCCGTCGGCCAGATCGCTCCGGCGAGATAGTTGCCGGATGCGGCAGCAGTCACCGCGACGCCGCGGCGCCGGTTGAACCAGTGCGAGATGTCGGCGATCAGCGGCCCGAAGATCGCCGACGAGCCAACGCCGATCAACAGGCCCTGGACGAGGGTGAACTGCAGGATCGAACTGGTCAGCGACGCCAGCAGGAAGCCGGCGCCAAGTGTAATCGCGGCAATCAGCGCCGGGATCCAATACCCCATGCGGTCGATGGCGCGGCCGAACAGCACATTGCCGGCGGCAAAGCCGACCATGGTCGCGGTGTAGGGCATCGAGGCAGCGGCGCGATCGACGCCGAATTCTGCCTGCACGGCAGGCAGCACCACGACCACCGCCCACATGCCGACCCCGCCGATCGTTGCCAGCAGCATCGAGATGCCCAGCCGTATCCAGGCATAGGCACTGTCGATGCCGGAACTTCCTGCCTGGCTTGAGACGATTGGGATCAAGAGCGTTTCCTGTCCGCAGTTCTTGAATCGGCGGTTCTGACCACTATCGGCGCATTCGCATCGCCGAGCAGCGCCACGACAGGCAAATCCGTGGCTCCAGGGATTCGGGCCGAAGTGGAACAGGGGTGCGCCATAAGGCGTTTTCCGGCAACGACCTAGTGGAAGGAGTTTGCCATGACCGCGCAACGGAAATGGTCCGCCGACGTCACCGAGCACAGCGACGCGCTGGACCTCGAGGAACACATCTTCGAATCCCACGATCCCAAGAAGATCGCCGCCTCTTTGAAGCGATCGGCCGAGCACAGCGACCGACGCAAGGCAGGGCCGTTTCAATCCGCCATGTCGATGCTGAATTTCTACATCAACCGCGCCGGCAAGAACCTGCCGGCGGCGCAGAAGAAAGTGCTGGAGGACGCCAAAGACGAGCTGCGCGCCCTTTTTGGCCGCCCAAAGGAAGATTAGGGTCGGTCTCCATTAATTGGTTCTGCCAAATTCGGCTGAACTGGACCTAGTGACAGGGCCTCTTTGTCGCCAGTCTGCAGGCTCGGCTTGTATTCCCAAGCCCGCAAAAGCCTGGCGTCATGACGGTCAAGATCGGCATCAATCCCATCACCTGGAGCAATGACGACGTTCCGGCGCTTGGCGGGGATACGTCCTTGGAGACCTGCCTGTCGGAAACGGCGCTGGCCGGCTACCGCGGCACCGAACTCGGCGGCAAATTTCCGCGCCAGGCTGAAGTGCTTGGGCCGCTCCTGTCTTCCTATGGCCTGGAACTCGTCTCCGGCTGGTATGATGGCCGCATTCTCGACCGCACGGTCGACGAGGAATTCGCGGCGATCACCCCACATCTTCAGCTGTTGCGCGACCTTGGCGCCAGGATCGTCGTCTACGCCGACACCTCGCGCGGTCGCCATGACGGCATTTTCGCACCGATCTCCGAGCGTCCGCGCCTCGCCGACAGGGACTGGCCGTCCTATGGCGAGAAACTGACCGCCCTCGCCGACCGCATGGCCGCATTCGGGGTCGGCATGGCCTTCCACCACCACATGGGCACCATCGTCGAGACGGACGATGAAGTCGACAGGCTGATGGCGGCGACGGGCCGAAGCGTCGGCCTTTTGTTCGATACCGGCCACTGCCTGTTTTCGGGCGGCGACCCGCAATCGCTGCTGCAACGGCATCTCGACCGTATCGTGCATTTCCATTGCAAGGATGTTCGCAGGGCGATGCTGAAACGGGCACGCCGCGAGGACATGAGCTTCATGGCGGCGGTAATGGACGGCATTTTTACCGTGCCCGGCGACGGCTCGGTCGATTTCCTGTCATTGCTGAAACCCCTCGCCGCGCGCGGCTATGAAGGCTGGCTCGTTGTCGAAGCCGAGCAGGATCCGGCCAAGGCGCATCCGCTGACCTATGCCAGCAAAGGCCATTTCTCGCTGCTCGCCACCGCCCGCGAGGCCGGCTTCGAAGTGGCGACGCGGCAGGTAAACTGACCGGCCCGCATTGCGAGCCGGAGGAACATAATGGGCGCGCGCCTCGATGGGGTTAGCGACGCGAAAGCGCCCGGCGATCCGCGCCGCCTTGCTCCCAACGCGGTGCGGATCGCAGAAACCCGGCTCTGGATTTCAAGCCCCGACTTTCAAGCTTGAGGCCGGCCGGAAGCCGTGCCTTGATGCAACCGAGGAGGAGCGACATGGCTTTCGAAGCTGCGCTTGGCATAGAACGGCTTTGCACCATCCGCGAGATTGCCGAGAAGGCGGAACTTGGCACCGCCACCGTGCATCGCGCGCTGAAGAACAGCCGCGAGATCCGTCCCGAAACCAGGCGGCTGGTGCTCGACACCGTCTGCCGGCTCAACGAGGGAAAGATCGCCCGCGCCGCCCGGTTCGTCGGGGGATAGTGCCTTGCCCGACCACATGCGCCTTTCCCTCGACATCATGTCGGTCGACCGCGCTTCGGAAGAACCGATGCATCGTCAGATCTACGGCGCCTTGCGACGCTTCATTCTTGACGGCCAGATCCCGCAGAACACGCTGCTGCCGTCGACGCGCTCGCTGGCCGAAGATCTGAAGGTCGGGCGCAACACCGTCATCGCCGCCTATGACCAGCTCCTTGCCGAAGGTTTTATCGAGGCGCGTGCCGGATCGGGCACCTGGGTGGCGCCGATCCAGCAGAACCGCCCGATGGCTTCCCTGCGCGCCGGACTGGCGGCGCCGCAAAAGCTGTCGCGGCGTGGCCAGACCATCGTCAACGGCCCGCAACCGCCACGCAATGCCGGTGTCATCAATTTCCATCCCGGCGTGCCTGAAACGGCATCGTTTCCGTTCACCATCTGGTCAAGCCTTCTGGTGCGCAATGCACGCAGCCGCGACGATAGTCTGCTTGGTTATCTCTCCTTTGCCGGTCACCCCGGCCTGCGCCAGGCCATTGCCTCGACCATCGGCCTGTCGCGCGGCATCAGTTGCACCGCCGACCAGGTGATCATCGTCACCGGTGCGCAGGCAGCGCTCGATCTGGTCTCGCGCGTGCTGATGGACGAAGGCGACCATGTCTGGATGGAAGAGCCCGGCTATCTCGGCGCCAAAAGCGCCTTTCTCGCCAGCGGCGCCAAGCTGGCACCGTTGAAGGTCGACCGGCGCGGCTGGCATCTTGCCGATCCGGAGCTGCCGCCGCCGCGGCTGATCTATGTGACGCCATCCTGCCAATGGCCGTTCGGCACAATCATGCGTATCGAGGAGCGATTGCAGTTGCTCGACATCGCGGAACGCAACGGCGCCTGGATCGTCGAGGATGACTATGATGGCGAATACCGGTTCCGCGGCCGGCCGGTGCCGGCCCTGCGCGGGCTCGATCATGCCGACCGCGTCGTCTATATCGGCAGCTTCGGCAAGACGCTTATCCCGGCGCTGCGCATCGGTTATCTGATCGTGCCGCGCGAATTGTCGGTTCCGTTCGACCGGGCGGTGAGCATCACCGGCCAGTTCGCGCCGCTGATCCTGCAGGCAACGGTCAACGACTTCATCATGCAGGGCTATTTCGCCACGCACCTCAAGCGCATGCGCCGGCTCTACGCGCGCCGGCAGGCGAACTTCGTCAAGCTGTGCCAGGAGCATCTGGCCGAATGGCTGACCGTGACGGAAAACGATTCCGGCATGCAGCTGCTGGCGAGCTTCGTCAGGCCCTATAAGGACAGCGACGTGGTCGCCGCCGCCCTCAAGGAGGGGCTCGACGTTCAGGGCATCTCCATCAACTACCACTCTACTGAACCCGAGCACGGCCTGCTGCTCGGCTACGCTGCAATGGACGAACGTCAGATCCTGCGCGCCGTGCTGGCGCTGCGCGCCGCATTCCTAAGATTGGATAGAAGCTAGAGCCGGCTCTCCATCTCGTTCACCGCGGGGTTGAATCGGTCGTCCGCAGTGATTAGGAATATGGGACGTCGGTCCTTGTTTTTCGGCGTTCGCGCAAAGCGCGCTTCCCAAGGCCGAACCTCCCCGAAAACCAGAAGCATGCCCACCGCCGGTATGGGCTGGCGGCGCATTCATCTGAACCATGAGGATTGCCATGAGAACCGCATCCTGTGCCTGCGGGCAACTGAGGATCTCCTGTAACGGAGAGCCACAGCTGGTCGCACAGTGCCACTGCCTCGACTGCCAGAAACGGACCGGCAGCACATACGGCGTCGCCTCCTTCTTTGCGCGCGACAAGGTAGAAGCCAGAGGCGACGCCAGGACCTACAGGCGGTCAGCTCGGAGCGGCCACCACGTCACTTTCCATTTCTGCCCGGGCTGCGGCTCGAGCGTCTTCTGGGAGCCCGAGCGAAAGCCTGAATGGATCGCCGTCGCGGTCGGCTGCTTCGCCGATCCCGCCTTTCCGGCCCCGGCGCATGTTGGGTGGGAAGAACGGCGTCATCCCTGGGTTTCCGGTTAGCGACGCCAACCCGCCAGCGCAGCGCTTTACCTTACTGGTTGATCTCGGGTTCAACGAGCTTCGCCAGATTTCGCAGCGACTCCTGCCAGCCGAGATAGCAGGCCTCAACCGGGATGGCGTCTGGGATACCTGCCTGCGTGATATTCACTTCGGTGCCGACCGACACTTTCTTCAATGTCACGGTCACCTCGATCTCGCCGGCCAGGTTGGGGTCGTCGAACCGGTCGGTGTAACGCAGTCGCTCATTGGGCACGAGCTCGACATATTCGCCGCCGAACGAGTGGCTGTCGCCGGTGGTGAAGTTGCGGAAGGACATTTTGAACGCACCGCCGACTTTCGCCTCGAAGTGATGAACCGTGCAGGTGAAGCCGTTCGGCGGAAGCCATTTCGCAAGTGCATCCGCTTCAAGGAACGCGCGGTAGACTTTCTCCGGGCTGGTTGTCAGAACGCGGTGCAGCCGTACGGTGCCGGGCATATCGTTAATCCTCCGTGTTGGTGATCGATGCCCCCTAGGACGAGCGGAGCCCGGCCTATCCGACACGGGCCCGCGGATTTTTTGGCGGCCGGTTATGCCGGCCGGAATCCTCGGCCGGCCACCGGACAAGGAACTCGACCGCAGGGTAGCAAACCGCGCCGGATCTGGTCTAGTTCACACTGTCGAACTTCTGCAGATCAACCGGTGCCGCCTTGCGCAATTCGATATCATCGAGCGAAGCATTCTCCAGCGCCACCCGCGCCGCCGCGTCGATGTTGTGGATAATGTCCTGAATGTCGGTATCGCTGTGCGCCGGGTTCATGGCGACCATCACGGTGCGGTTGAGGATGTCGAGCGAGCGCTTGCCGAGGTCGTCGGGATAATCCAGCCGCAGGCCCTGGTTCTCGGGCAGTGCGTAAGGATTGAGCGCCGGGTGATGCGCCCCTTCATGCATCAGCACCTGGTCCCACTGGGTGAAATTGTGACGGCCGGTCTTGCCGGCAACGACGCTCGGAATGGTCTTCGAAAAAGTCTGCGCCGCCTGCTCGCTCGGCAGCAGGTACATCACCTGTGCGGCACAATCGTCGTCCGCGCTGTTCATCGGCGACGGCGTCAGCCCAAGATTGCTAAGGTGGTGGGTACCGGCCAGCACCGTCTTCTTCTCGGCTCGCATCGCCTCGATGATGCCGTCCAGCCGGTCGAGTTGGACGTTGAGCATCGCCCCCATCAGTTCGGAAGCACGCGCGCCGATGCCGGCGAAGGGTTTGATGCTGTCGCTTCTGCCCTGCCAGTAGAAATGGCAAGGGTCGATTGCGCAGCGCGCCCGTTCCGCCACTTTCGGGTCGCTGGTGGCGATACCGCCGCCCTCGCCCGAGGTCATGTTCTTGAAGTAGTTGAAGGAATAGGCGCCGGCATGGCCGATCGAGCCGAGCTTGCGGCCCTCATAGCCGCCGCCGATGCCTTGGCAGACATCCTCCAGCACCAGCAAGCCGCGCTTGGCAGCAATGTCCATGATCGCATTCATGTTGCAGGCCGCGCCCCACATATGCACCGGGATGACCGCCCTGGTGCGCGGCCCGATGGCATCGCGCAGGGCGATGGGATCGATGGTCAGGCTCTCGTCGATGTCGACGATGACGGGAATGGCCCCGACCGACAGCACCGCAGTCGCGGTCGCCATATAGGTGTGCGCGGGCACCAGCACTTCGTCCCCCGGGCCGATGCCGAGGCCGATCAGGCCGGCGGCGAGCCCATAGGTGCCGCTGGCGGCCAGCGCGAAATGCTCGACGCCAAGATGCTGCGCATAGCGGGCCTCGAAACGGTCGCATTCGCTGTCCCTGCCGTAACGAAACAGCGCGCCCGAGCGGATCACCCTGGCAATGGCTTCGATTTCCTCTTCGCCGGCGATGTACATGACAGGCCTCCAGTCACTTGATAGTGTGGGTCACTTGATAATGTGGTCGCTTGATGGTGTGGACAGCTGTAGGCTTGTCGGCACGGTTTGAAAGAACCACTCCGCCGCTATTCGACCAAGCCATCTGCGCCGGGAAGACGGTTCCTGTGACTGGTTTTGAACCGTGATTGGGGGAATCGGCAGCTAAGTGTCTCAGCCGGCAGGCAAATTGTACCCATCCGAATTCGCCAAAGTGGCCCTGTCGGAAAGGCAGGTTTCGGCGTTCCATTCCGGCCAGTTGGGCAAACGGTTGGTTCCATGAAATACGGGACACACTTTGGAAGACCCTCGAAACCGGCGTGCCGGCGGAAAGGCGGCCGTTCGTGAACGCCGCCGGCTCCAGCAAACGGATCGTACTCCACGAGGACGATGTCGGCATGTGCCATGGCGCCAACAGCGCCTTCCTCGAATTGAGCGGGCTGGGTGTCTGCAGTTCCGGCGCGGTGATGGTGCCGTGCCCGTGGTTCCTCGAAATGGCCGAAAGCGCCGCCGCCAACCCTGCCCTCGACCTTGGCGTCCACCTGACGCTGAACAGCGAGAAGCAGCACTACAAATGGCGGCCGTTGACCGCGCCGTCGCGGGCGGCCGGCCTGACCGACGAGTTCGGCTTCTTCTGGCCGGATGTGGCGACCACGCGC
The DNA here is from genome assembly GCF_040317865.1 of Mesorhizobium sp. M1365. Classification (NCBI taxonomy): domain Bacteria; kingdom Pseudomonadati; phylum Pseudomonadota; class Alphaproteobacteria; order Hyphomicrobiales; family Phyllobacteriaceae; genus Mesorhizobium; species Mesorhizobium sp. M1365. The sequence continues at coordinate 18,574 of NZ_JAMYLG010000024.1, read as the reverse complement.
CGCAAGGCGGTGCCGCAGGCGGTCGAGGCCGAGCTTCGCGCCCAGATCGACACCGCCTATCGCGGCGGCATCGACGTCACCCACCTCGACGCGCATATGGGAGCGGCATTGTCGCCGGAATTCTGCAACATCTACATCAAGCTCGGGCTCGAATATCAGCTGCCGGTGCTGCTGACCAAGACGCTGTCCGCCTATTCCCCCAACGACAATCTGGTCGGCGTCACCGAGGAGGCGTTCCAGCGCGGCGTGGCGCTGGCCCGTGCCGGCGGCTTTGCCATTTTCGACGCCGCCATCCAGACGACCTGGGGCCGGCCGCGCTCCAGGCCGATCGAGCCGGCTTACAAAGCGCTCATCGACGGTGTGCGCGACGGCCTGACCTTCTTTTGCCTGCATTGCAACGCGCCCGGTGAACTCGAGCTGATCGAGCCGCGCTCCGCCTATATCCGCACCGAAGAGTACGAGCTGTTCCGCGACCAGGGCTTTCGCGACTGGCTCGCCGCACAGCCGATCGACGTCATCGGCATGAAGCCGTTGCGCGAGGAGCTTCGCGCAGCGCTCTCGGCCGGGCGATCATCAACAACAGCCCGCGGCAACACCGCGGACGAACAGCGATCGCCGTCGGCAAAGGCCCGCAAAGCGGCCACCCGATCCGCAACGTGAGCCGATCGTCGCGGCCGGAAAACGGCGCCAGAGGGATTGGAACTGCAACGACAAATGGGAGAATAAGATGAAAACTCTTCTGAAAGTGGCATTGGGCGCCTTCGTTTCGGCGGGCCTGGTGACGGGTATCGCGCATGCCGCGGGCCTGAAGGATCCGAAGGACGTCCGCATCACCTTCGTAGTGCATGGGTCGGCGTCCGATCCCTATTGGTCGGTGGTCAAGCGCGGCGTCGATGACGCGGCCGCCCTTACCGGTGCCAAGGTCGAATATTACGCGCCGCAGGTCTTCGACGTGGTCGAGCAGGCCCGGCTTCTCGACGCCGCCATCGCCACCAAGCCGGACGGTATCGCCGTCTCCATCGCCGACGCCAATGCGCTCGGCAAATCGGTCAAATCCGGGCTTGCCGCCAATATTCCCATGGTGGTTCTGGATTCCGGCGAAAAGGAAGGCGCCGAGCTCGGCACGACGCTCTATGTCGGCACCGTTTCCGAATATGATTCCGGCAAGAAGGCCGGCGAGCGGCTGGCCAAGGAAGGCACGCTCAAGGTCGTCTGCATCAACCACGAGGTCGGCAATGTCAGCCTCGACCAGCGCTGCCAGGGCCTCAATGACGGGCTGAAGCCCTCCGGCGGCGGCACCGAGGTTCTGGCCGTGGCGCCCGATCCCGCAGACATCCAGCGCCGCACGGAAGCCTATCTGTCGGCGCATCCCGACACGCAGGCCGTCTTTGCGCTCGGCGCCACCGCCGCCAACCCGCTGATCCCGATGTTCCGCGACAAGGAACTGTTCGGCAAGCTCAAGCTCTACACATTCGACATCAGCCCGGAGGTCCTCGACTCTGTCGTCGCCGGCGAAATGGGCTTCGGCATGGATGCCCAGCAATATCTGATGGGCTATCTGCCGGTGATCTATCTGGTCGAGCAAGCGACGCACGGCTTTTGGCCGCAGAACAACGCCTATACCGGACCGCTGTTCATCGATTCGCCGGAAAAAGCCAAGGCGATCCTGGCGCTCGCCAAAGAGGGCATCCGCTAAGCAAGCGCTCCGACGGAACGGGAGAATGCGCCAAGCGCACTCCCGATCCGTTCGAAGATTGCGAATTGAGCGATTGGAGAGCCTAATGGCGGTCGTGGAAGACAAGGCTATATCTCCGGGCGAACTGAAGGCGACCGACCGCTTCGGCATGACGTCGAAGCGGGCCGCCGGCGCCGACGAGCGGCTGGCCAGCACCGGCAAGCTGACCCAGTGGCTGCGCCGGCCGGAAGCCGGTGCCGCCGGTGGGCTGCTTGCGACGATCATCATCTTTGCGCTGCTGCCGGGCGCGGCAAACCTCTATTCGCTGCAGGGATCGATGACCTTCCTGACGCTGTCGGCGGAGCTCGGCATCGTCGCCACCGCGGCAGCACTCCTCATCATCGCCGGCGAGTTCGATCTTTCGGTCGGCTCCATGGTCGGCTTTGCCGGTGTCGTCATCGGGCTGACGGTGAAGTACTGGGGCCTGCCGCTATGGGGCGGCATCGCCTGCGCCTTCGCCGTTGCCATCCTCACCGGCTATCTCAACGGCCTGATCGTGGTGAAGACGCGCCTGCCCTCCTTCATCGTCACGCTCGCCACCCTCTATATCCTGCGCGGACTGTCGATCGGCATCACCCGCGCCGTCACCGGCCGCACGCAGATCCCCTACATCCTCGAAGGCGCGCCGGACCCGGCGACGGCCGGCATTTTCAACGGCCATCTGCTCACCGGCCTATTCCACTGGATGGGCGCGCAAGGCTGGATCGCCACCCGCAGCGACGGCATACCGTTCGTCGCCGGCATTCCGATGTCGATCGTCTGGTGGCTCGGCCTGACGGCGCTGGCCGGCTACGTGCTCACCCAGACGAAATACGGCAACTGGATCTTCGCCACCGGCGGCGACCTGATAGCAGCCCGCAACGTCGGCGTGCCGGTCGATCGCGTCAAGATCAGCCTGTTCGTCTACACCGCCTGCGCGGCGACGCTGCTTGCCACCATCCAGGTGATGGAGGCGGGCTCCGCCGACACCACGCGCGGCCTGCTCAAGGAATTCGAGGCGATCATCGCCGCCGTCATCGGCGGCGTGCTGCTCACCGGCGGCTACGGCACCGTCTATGGCGTGCTGTTCGGCGCGCTGATCTTCGGGCTGGTGCAGATGGGCATCTTCTACACCGGCATCGACACCGACTGGTTCAAGGTCTTCCTCGGCATCGTCATCCTGATGGCCGTGCTGGTCAACAACTACATCAGGCTGAAGGCGCTCGGCCGCGGAGGTGGCAAATGACCGAGCCGGCCCAAATGACCGAACCGGCCCAAATGACCGAACCGGCAATGGAACTGCGCGGCGTCAGCGTTAATTTCGGCTCGGTGCGCGCCCTCCAGGACATCGACATCAAGGTCTATCCGGGCGAGGTCCACTGCCTGCTCGGCGACAACGGCGCCGGCAAGTCGACGCTGATCAAGGTCCTGTCCGGCGTCTATCGGCCGAGCAAGGGCGAAATCCTGGTCGACGGCAAGCCGGTCACCTTCCGCAGCCCGCGCGACGCGCAGGAGCTCGGCGTGGCAACGGTGTTCCAGGACCTCGGCATGATCTCGCTAATGTCGATCACCCGCAACTTCTTCCTCGGCCGCGAGCCGACCAAAAGCAGCCTGCCCTTCTCGCGCATCGACAAGGAGCGCGCCAACACCATCGCCAGGCAGGCGATGGCCGATATCGGCATTGACGTGCGCGATCCGACGCAGGCCGTCGGCACGCTGTCGGGCGGCGAGCGCCAGTCGGTGGCGATCGCCCGCGCCGTGCATTTTGGTGCGCGCGTGCTGATCCTCGACGAGCCGACTTCCGCACTCGGCGTCCACCAGGCGGCGATGGTGCTGAAATTCATCATCGAAGCACGCATGCGGGGTTTGGCCGTCATCTTCATCAGCCACAACATCCACCACGCCTATCCGGTCGGCGACACCTTCACCCTGCTCAACCGCGGCCGCAATCGCGGCACCTATGCCAAATCGGAAATCTCGCGCGACGAGGTCATCTCGATCATGTCGGGCGGCGAGGATCTGAAAGCGGTCGAGGCGGAGATTGCCGGCCTGCTCGCCCAGATCGGCAACCGGCCGCCTGCGGCGCCTTGAGCTGACAATCGGACATTGCGGGGAATGATCCAATGAGCAGGATACGCGTCGGGGTCGTCGGCGCCGGCATGATCTCGCAGGTCGAGCACATCCCCAATCTGCTGCGCCTCGGTGAATTGTTCGGGCTGGTCGGCGTCGCCGATCCCTCGAGGATTTCGCGGCAGTTCGTCACCGACACCCATGGCATTGCCAATTTCGAAACAATCGACCAGCTCTTCGACCAACACCTCGACGCGGTGGTGATCGGCTCGCCGGACCCGCTGCATCACGAACAAGTGCTGGCGGCGCTGGCGCGCGGCCTGCACGTCTTTTGCGAAAAACCACTCTGCTATCCGCTGGCGGAAATCGCCGGGATCATCGCCGCGCGCGATGCCGCCAGGAAAATCGTTCAGGTCGGCTATATGAAGCGCTTTGATCCGAATTACCGGCTGGCGCTCGCTTCGCTGCCTGGAACATCGAGCACGCTGCGCGCGGTCTCGGTGGAGGTAAACGATCCCGACGCCTGGCCGTTCATTGCCCATCAGCCCTACAGGCGCGGTACCGATATCCCACAAGACATGGTCGCCACTGTCGCCGCAAAGCAGAAGCGCCAGGTCGAAGAGGCCGTCGGCGTGCATCTGACCGATCTCGCTTTCCGTGGATTTACCGGCGCTTACAGCTCGGCCTTGATTCACGATGTCAACGCCGTCCATGGTCTGCTCGATGCGCTCGGCGTGCCGGACGGCGAGGTCGTCGGCGCGCAGATCTTTGCCAATGGCGACGGCGGCCACGGCGCCGTCAAGTTGCTGGACGGGCAGGCGCTGTGGACCATGACGCATCTCACCGTGCCCAAGCTCGCCGACTACAAGGAGCGGATCACGCTGTTCTTCGACGATGCCAGCCTCGAGCTCGAATTCCCCTCGCCCTGGCTCAACCATCATCCGACCCGGCTGACGGTGACGACCTCGGACGGTCACACGCTGTCGAAGAAAGATTTGCGGGCCGGTTACGCCGAAGCCTTCGTCGAGGAGATGCGTGGCTTCTGGGCGGCGATCGTCAATGGCGATGCCGTCGTCAACCCGCCCGAACACGCCGCCCGCGACCAGGCGCTGCTGATCGGGCTGACCCGGCGGCATCTGGCCTCATAAGATCGTCGGCTTTCAGATCTTGGCGGCGCGCAGTTCATCACGCATGCCGCGCATGCCGATCACTTCGATGTCGAACTCGCTGATCCACGCCTTGACGCGCGCCGTCTTGAACAACGCGTATTCCTCGGTCCGCAGATGGGCATCCGGAGGATTGATCGCCTCGAAATCGCCTACCGTGTTGAAATGCAGCGACAGGAAATTCAACCCCTCCGGGATTCTGGCAAACATCGCGTGGTAGGCCGTCTGCGCATCCGTCTTGCGCGCCCAGGGCGTTTCCAGAACGATGTCGAACACCGGTTCGCCTGCCGCTTGCGCCTTTACGATTTCGGCATCGTAGCGGGCAATGTCCAGCTCACCGGCATAGCTCGCCGGGTTGTAGCCCGACAGGTCCTTCACCAGCAGCGCCGGCAGCCGGTATTCCCGGCCGAGCTTGCGATAGATGGCGATGAATTCCGGCATCTGCGCCGTGCCCATGTGAGCGTCGAGATGGGTGATGTCGATGCCGGCAGCGATGGCGCATTCGATCTGCGCACGCAGTTCCGCTTCCACCGCATCGGGATGGGCTTTGCGCGCCTGCGGTACGGTCGGCCAGAAATAGCCGAACTCGTCAGTCATCGCAGCCGATTTGGGCGGGTTGGTCAGCGGACGCCAGCGATACGGCTTCTGCTCGCTGGTCAGCGTCAAGTGCACGCCGAGGTCGAAATCGGGGTTGGCGACGGCGATCTGAGCGGCTTCCGGGAACCACGGGCATGGCGCCATCACCGAACCGGAACTGCATGTGCCGAACTTCGACAGTTCGAAAAACGCGACATTTGCGCCATGGCTCATGCCGACGTCGTCCTCGTGGATGACGACACGCTTCCTTGCGGTCTTTACGGTCATTTCCTGCTCCTGAACTGCTGCATTGTCATCTCACCCGACACGGGCAACGAGGTCGGTCAATTCGTCGAGCTCGATCTCGTCACGCCGGAACCGGCCCGCCACGCGCCCCTGCGCCAGAACCACCAGATCGTCGGCCACCGAGAGCGCGTGACGGAAATTGTGGGTGATCAGGATGACCGCCTGGCCCTGCTCGCGTGCCCTGAGAATGTGCTCGAGCACCCGGCCTGCCTGACGCACGGCCAGAGCCGACGTAGGCTCATCCAGCACAAGCAGCGACGATCCGAAGAACATGGCTCTTGCGATTGCCAGGGACTGGCGTTCGCCGCCGGAGATGTTGACGCCGCGTTCGTCCAGGCCGCGTTCCCAGCGCACCCCGAGCTGATGCAGCGCCGAGCGCGCCATGTCGTCGGCGCGTTTCATGTCGAGCCATTTGAACGGTCCGAAACCTTTCAGCGGTTCGCGGCCGAGCACGACATTGCGTGTGACCGACAGCAATTCGCAGACGGCAAGGTCCTGGAACACCGTGGCAATGCCGCGTTCGCGCGCCTGAGCCGGGTTGGCGAAAGCCACCTTCTCGCCGTTGAAGCGCAATTCTCCCCTGTCCGGCGGGAAGACGCCGGACAGGATCTTGATCAAGGTCGATTTGCCGGCGCCGTTGTCGCCGAGCAGCGCCAGGATGCGTCCGGCATAGGCGCTTAGCGACACGTCGACCAGCGCGGTGGTGGCGCCGAACCCTTTCGACAGGTTGACAGCCTCGATCACCGGCACCGCGCCGGCAGCGACCGGCTCGACCGGAGGGCGGCGAAGGGTCAGGTCGTCGGAGCCGCTGCCGGCCGGCAGCCGGGCCCCGCGCTGGGCATCCAGGCCAGACGGCTCGCTCATCGCCCCTTCTCCTTCGCCAGGCTGCCGGCGGGCCGTATCTCCGCCGTTGCGGCGTTGCCGGCAATCGCCGCGTCGGCAGCACTGCTGTCGCGCTTGAAGCCGCCCATCGGCCTGGATTTGGCGATGCGGCGCGCCACCGAGGTATTGAGGATGACCGCGCCGACGACAATGACGCCGGTGAGCGTGCGGAAGAAATGGCCGGGAGCGCCTGCCAGCACCAGGCCGACCTGGATCATGCCGAAGGTGACGGCTCCGAGAATGGTGCCGATGACGCTGCCGTAGCCGCCGGCCAGCAGCGTTCCGCCGATAACGGTAACGGCTACCGCCTGCAGTTCGATGCCCTCGCCGCGCAATGCGTCGACGGAGGAAAAGCGGGCAACCTGGATGACGCCGGCGATGGCTGCCAGCGCGGATGTGATCATGAACAGGATGACGGTGACGCGGTCCACCGGTACGCCGAGATTGCGCGCCGCCTGTTCGTTCTGGCCACGTGCCTGGATCCAGTTGCCGAACCTGGTGCGCGCCAGCAGGAAGGTGCCTGCCAGCCCGATTGCCAGGAACCACAGCATCGACATACGAAAGCCGGCAAGCAGCGGACCCGCCATTATGGCCTTGAACCCAGGCGGAATGGCGACCGTCATCGGAAAGCCGCCGGTCAGCGCGATCAGTATGCCGCGCCAGATCAGCATGGTGCCGAGCGTCACGACGAAGGAATGGATGCGGAACCTGACCACGATCATGCCGTTGGCCCAGCCAAGCGCGGCTCCGACGGCCACCGCGACCGGCGCGGCGACGATCGGTGGCAGGCCGAAGTCGCGCATCAGCACCACGCAGACGAACGAGGTGAGTCCGAGCACCGCGCCCACCGACAAGTCGAAGTGACCGCCGATCATCAGCAGCGTGACGCCGACGCTGACGATACCGAGTTCGGCCGCGACGGCCATGATGCTGATGTAGGACAGCCTGGTGGGGAAAAGCTGCGGGCTGAGCGCGGTGAAGACCAGGAACAGGATGACGACGGCCGCGATCGACGTCGCCTCCGGCCGCAGCATCAGCCGTCTCAGCGCCTCGCCGGCGACCACACGGGAGGAAGGCTTGTTGGCCGCATTCGGCCCGGGCTGTTCGTTCATGCCGTCACCCCGATACAAGAGTGGCCACGAAGATGGCGAACGGGCGGCTTGGCCGCCCGTCCTGGACGCGTGCTAGGTTTTTGCTGTCGTCCAAAAACCACTGATGGACTTTTGGGCGGCGTGCATCAGCGATAGCCCTCCTTCACCAATGCCGAGACGCGCTCCACATTGTCCTTGTCGACGACCGTCGGACCGGTCAGGAAGTAATTACCTTCGATCAGGCCGTATTTCAGGTAGTGGGTCAGGAGCAGCACAGGCATGTAGCCGCGCCAGAACTGCTGCTGGTCGATGGTGAACGCCTGCCGGCCATCCTTTATCGCATCGAGCGATTGCGCGACGATGTCGTAGCCGGTGAGCACCAGGTCGTCCCGGCCGCTATCTGCCTTGGCGGAGAGGAAACCATCGATCACGTCGCATGTGCTCGTGGCTGCGGCCGTATCGGGGTGCACGCGCAGGTAATTTGACAGCGCTTCCGCCTGCTGGCCCGGATCCATGGTCAGTTCGAGGAAGTCGGCCTCGATGCCGGCCTTCTTGAGCTCATCGATCTGCGACGTCGCCCTGAGCTGGCAGCTCGCGTCGCCCGGCTGTTGATTGGCGACCACGACGCGGCCCTTGACGCCCATCGAGACCAGTCGCTGCGCCGTCAACTTGCCCGCCGCCGCTTCATCAGATCCGGTGCGGAACAGGAAGAAATCGTTGGGATCGCGCACTTGCGAGCCGGACGGCGGCGCGGCGGCGCTGCCGAAGGCAATGCCGGCTTCCTTGGCGCGCGCGGCGACATCGGCATAGGACGAATCCTCGGCGAAGGCGCAGATGGCGATGCCGTTGGCCTGGGCGGCGATCGCCTCCTCGATCTTCTGCACCTGGTTTGGAATGGTAAGCTGATCCGGGAAAATATAGGTGACCTTCACGCCGAGGTTTTTGCCGGCCTCCTCGGCGCCGCGTGCCAGATAGCCATGAAAGCCCGTCGGTGCGGCACAGCCGACAAAATAGATCGAGATATCCTTGTCCTGCGCCATGGCCGCCCCGCCGAAGACCGGCAGCAAGGCCACCGCCGAAATGGCGACAACCCGGCTGACGTGGAAGCCAATTTTCGATAGCCCATTTTTCATGCTCATGCCGATTTCCCCTATGCTTGTTGTTAAGGTCGACCCAAGCGACTTGCGCATCTGGAAGCTAATCGGCAGCCGGTTCGTCAAACAGACCCATTTCGTATCGATTGACGGGAACCATTCGTGCCGAAACCTCGCCGGCAAACATTGGTCAAGCGCGCACCATCGGCGGCCGCACCGACACAATCCGACTGTTTGAATGTGTGGCGGCCGTTACCTGGACTTGATGACGCTGTCGGTATTGGCCAGCAGCTTGCGCACCGCATTGCGCGCCGCGTCCGGCCGCTGCAGGCGGATGCTCTTCTCGATTGCCTCATGCAGCCTCTGCGCATGCTGCAAATCATCGAGTTCCCGCGTGGTATAAGCAAACAGATGATCGAATGCCGATTCGATCAGCACGCCGAGCGGCACCAGCAGATCGTTGCCCGAGGCGCGCAGGATGGCGAGGTGAAACCGCGTGTCGGCGCGCGTCCGCTCCTGCAGGTTGGTCGCCTCGCCCATCTCGCGGCAGGCCTGGCTGATCTCGGCCATCTGCTCATCGGTGCGCCGCATCGCGGCAAAGGCGCTGGCCTCCGGCTCGATGATGTGGCGGAATTCCTGCACGGTCCTGAGGAACACCTCGCGGTCCGGCGAGGTCGCGTACCAGGCCAGCACGTCGCGATCGAGCAGGTTCCAGCGCTCCTTCGGCTCGACCCAGCTGCCGATTTTCGGGCGTGACGCCAATAGGCTCTTCGCCATCAGCATTTTGATGGCTTCGCGCACCGCCGAGCGGCTGACGTCGAAGGTCTCCGACCATTTGGCTTCGTTGGGCAGGATGGTTCCCGGCGGATAGTCGCCGCGCACGATCCTCAGCCCGATCTCGTTGGCCAGCGACGCATGCACGCTCGATCCCGGCATGCGCGCCGCATCGGCCCGGCGAATACCGCTCGTGCGTTCGGCGAACGCCTCGGCCGCTGTCTTTCCCTTATTCGGCTTCGCGTCCTGCATAGCTCCACAAAGTCCGGATTTGGAGGCGTGTCAAGGAGATGAAATCGACGGCAATATCTCAGCTTGATTTTCCGCCTCCGTCCCCTCGCCGACACCGCGCTTTGCCAAGCGTTCACGCCGGGGAGGCACGAACGGTTTCTCTTTGTTCCGGCTGAATTCCTCGATCAGGAAATCAAGGAAGACGCGGATTTTCGGGGCAAGATGCTGGCGTGCCGGATAGACCGCGTAGAGCGTGGTTTCGACCTTGTCCCAATCATCCAGAGCCGATTGCAGCCGGCCTGCTTTAAGGTCGCTCTCGACATAGGGATAAGGGATCAGGCTGACGCCGAAGCCGGCGCGCAGCGCATCGCGCACGGCAAGGCTTGACGAGACCGTATATCGTCCGTCGATGGCGATCCGCTCGGCGCGGCCGTCCTTGCGGAATTCCCATATGTCCGCATGCCCCGAGAGGCTGAACCGGATGCAATTGGCCGCCTTCAAATCGGCAGGCGTTTTGGGCCGGCCATGCTCCTCGAAGTAGGACGGAGCTGCGCAAAGCACGTGCGGCATGACCGCAAGCTTTCTGGCGACCAGACTGGAATCCTCGAGATTGTCGCTGCCGCGAATGGCCAGGTCAAATCCCTCCCGCACGATATCGACGCGTCTGTCGTCAAGATGCAGATCGAGTTTCAAATCGGGATAACGCGATAGAAACGCGGGGATCGCAGCCGAAAGCCGCGTCAACGTGACAGTCATCGGCGCGCTGACCCGCAACGTGCCGCTCGGCGCCGTCTTGATCGGGCCGAGCACCTGGTCGGCCCTGGCCAGCGCATCGAGCCCCTGCGTGACATGCTCCAGATAGATCCTGCCCTCTTCGGTCAGCGCCATGCGCCGCGTTGTCCGGTTGATGAGCCGCACCCCCAGATGCGCCTCCAGTTCGGCGATGTTCTTGCTGACCGCGGGAGGAGAGAGACCGAGCCGCCGTCCAGCTTCGGCAAAGCTGTTCAGTTCCGCCACCTGGCGGAAAACCTGCAACGCCGTCAGGCGATCCATCGCACCATTCTCTTCCAGTAAATAATGTCTTGCAATTGTTGCATATTATCGCTCCTTGGTAAATTCTCTATCTGCTTCCCGAACGACTTTCTCAGTTTCGGAATGACATGATGACCAACCCCGCAATTTCCCTTATCGAGCGGCGCATGTCGGCCAATCGGTTCGATGCCTCGCACGAATTGACGGGCGCCGAGATCGAGGAGCTGGCACGTCTCGCAACGCGCGCGCCAAGCGCCTACAACCTTCAGAATTGGCGGTTCATCGCGGTGCGGACGCCGGAAGCAAAGGCACGATTGCGCAGCCTCGCCCATGGCCAGGCCAAGGTGCAGGACGCCGCCGTCACCTTCATCATCTGCGGCGTACTGCCCGACCACGCTGCCCTCGATGCCAGGCTCCGTCCGTTCGTCGAAGCCGGCTTCATGCCGGCGGATATGGCTTCGGGCTGGCGGGAGGGCGCCCGCGCCCAATATGCCGATCCTCTAGCGGCCCGCGACGAAGCGGTGCGCTCGGCAACGCTTGGCGCGGCAACGCTGATCTTCGCGGCCGAAGCGCTGGGGCTGGTCTCCGGTCCGATGGCAGGCTTCGATGCCGACGGCGTGGCGCGCGAGTTTGGCCTTGCGCGGAATGAAGTGCCGGTGATGCTCATCGCGGTCGGCCGCGCCGCGCCCGGAAACTGGCCGCAAAAGCCGCGCCGCCCTCTTGCCGAAGTTCTGGAAATCTTATGAAAACGCACCGTTCCGATCTGCTGCTTACAGCCATCGCACCCGCAATATGGGGCAGCACCTATATCGTCACCACGCAGTTCCTGCCGAACTTCTCGCCGATGACGGTCGCAATGCTGCGAGCCCTGCCCGCCGGATTGCTGCTGCTGGCGATCGTTCGGCAACTGCCGACGGGCGTCTGGTGGCTGCGCAGTTTCGTCCTCGGAGCCCTCAACATCTCGATCTTCCTGAGCATGTTGTTTGTCGCCGCCTACCGGCTTCCGGGCGGGGTCGCGGCGACCGTGCTGTCGGTCCAGCCATTGATTGTGATTTTCCTTGCCGCTGCCCTGCTTGCCAGCCCTGTCCGCCGGTTGGCGATCGTCGCCGCCCTTGTCGGGATCGCCGGTGTCGCGTTGCTGGTGCTGACCCCGAACGCGACGCTCGATGCGGCCGGCGTTGCCGCCGGCCTCGCCGGGGCGGCCTCAATGGCCTTCGGAAGCGTGTTGAGCCGCAAGTGGCAGCCGCCAGCATCGCTGCTCGCCTTTACGGCATGGCAACTGACTGCCGGCGGTCTCCTTCTCGTTCCGGTGGTCCTGCTTTTCGAACCGTCTATCCCAATCCCGACCGGCGCCAACCTGCTTGGACTCGTGTGGCTCGGCCTGATCGGCGCGGCGCTGACCTATGTCCTCTGGTTCCGGGGCATTGCGCGACTGGAATCCGCAGTGGTGTCATCGCTGCTTTTCCTCAGCCCGGTGACCGCCGTGCTGCTTGGATGGGTATTCCTGGATCAGACACTGACCTTGCCTCAGATCGCCGGCGTCGTTTTCGTCATCGGCAGCATCTGGCTGGCTCAACGGCCCAATCGGAACGAGGCTTGAGCCTGGGCGGGAGTGGGTCAGTTTGAAAATTCGATCAAGACGGATGGCCGAAGACAGTTAAAATAAGCTCGACCGCACCGAAGCTGCAGAAGAACACAACAGCACCATATGCAATCACCCGGCGCGGCATCAGGAAGCGCGCTGACCAAAATCCAGCACGAACCCTTGCGTCTCGCTTCCCCAGTCGTTCGCTCCATGGAAGGTTCTGCTCATCGATTGACCCATAGAAATCGGTGCGCAGAATTATGCTTAGGAGTGCGACGAACATGGCTGCGAAACTCAGGGCCAAGACAACGACACATGCTGTTATTGGAATAAACAAGTGAGGATTGTCCGCCCACTCGTACTTCAAATGTCCTCACTCCCTGCTTTTTGGCCGCGAACCATAGGCTCCTCTGCCTCTTTGGCTTGGATCAGCGCGACGATATCACTGATTTCCCAAAGCTTGCCAGTGACGCCAGCGGCCGGTATGTCTCAGTTGAAATTTGACGGAATGCAATATGCATTTTCCATATCGGGCTGAGCTCCTGTATGCTTACCGGAAAGCATGGGAGCAATCGTGAGCGATCACAATCAAGACGCATTGGAAGGTTGGACGTTTACCTCTGGCGAGGTCTCAGCTGGCGTGTACCGATTTAGCGGTCGCCATTATGACGGACGCTCGGTTGAACGGCAGGGCCCGGACTATGAGGCTATAAAGGCCGACTGCATGAATGATGCCCGGACACTTGGGAAGCCAGCCTATGCCAACCGGTCCTAGAGGCCAGAAGCGCCCCGCCGATGTGATCGGCAACGCAGTCCATGTCATGCGCATTGCGACAGGCGAGGAAGCCGACGAAGTGATTGACGACGGCAAAGACCCCGCTGCAGCTGCCGGAGGATCTGCCGATGCCACAACGCCCCTATGATGAGCGGCTGCTCCGTCAGGCGTTCGAAGTCGCGCGCAGGGCCCGCGATGCTGGCGAACATCCCTTTGGTTCGCTGCTCGCTGACAAGGACGGCAATGTGTTGCGCGAGCAGCCCAACGCTTACAAAGCCGGCGGCGGCGACCGCACCGCTCATGCCGAAAGGCTGCTGGCCTCGTGGGCGGGGATGAATGTCAGTCTCGAAAAGCTGGCTTCCTGCACCCTCTACACGTCGGCCGAACCTTGCGCGATGTGCTCCGGGACAATCTATTGGGCGGGCATCGGACGGGTCGTTTTTGGGCAGAGCGAACATGAGCTCAAGGGGTTGACGGGCGCACATGTCGAGAACCCCACACTCGACCTGCCCTGCAGGATCGTCTTCGAAGCTGGGCAGCGTCCGACTGAAGTCGTCGGCCCGCTGCTTGCCGATGAAGCGGCGCAACTCCAGGCCGAATTCTGGAAAGACAAGTAGCTCGAGTTTGCCGAGCGCGGCAAACACGTGAGCCTGGAGTCGTGACGAGCAATTCGGGGCTGGCCCAGTGCCGGCTCCGCGTCAGCTGCGTCCGTCAGCTCGTCTTGACGTATTTCCGCCAGCTGTGCTCCGGCCGGAAGCCGAGCATGTCCCGCGCCTTGCGGTTGGAGAGCAGCGTCTCGTATTCACCAAGGTCGCCCTTGACCGGCACATCGGGATAAAACCGCTTCAGCAGTTCGGCTGTCGGCAGATCGGACGAGGTGTCGTCGTTGGCCGCGTTGAACACCTGATAGCCGAGCCCGTCCTTCTCGATGGCGCGCAGCGTGATCTGGCCGAGGTCGCGCGCGTCGATATAGCTCCAGGCGATGCGCTTGCGGAAACCCGGATCGGCGAACCATTTCGGAAACAGCGGATATTCATGCGGCTCGATGACGTTGCCGATGCGCAAGGCATAGATGTCGCTGCCATCGCGTTGTGCAAACGCCCGCGCGGTCTTCTCGTTGACGACCTTGGACAGCGCATAGCTGTCCATCGGGTCGACGTCGTACGCCTCGTCGAGCGGAAAATGCGTCGGGTTGCGCGGCTCGTTGGCGAAGACCAGCCCGTAGGTCGTTTCGCTGGAGGCGATCACCACCTTGCGGATGCCGAGCTTCACCGCGGCCTCGATGACGTTGTAGGTGCCGAGCGCGTTGATGCGGAACACCTCATTGTCGGGCGTGATCATGATGCGCGGGATCGCCGCGAAATGCACCACGGCATCGACCGGCTGCGTACGCAGCGACGGGTCGAATTCATGCAGGCCGATATAGCTCGACAGCGCATTGAACACCTGCCCGCTGTCGGTGATGTCGGTGATCAGCGTGCGCACCTTGGGATTGTCGAGCGGCTTGGTGTCGATGTTGAGCACCTGGCAGCCCTGCTCGACCAGATACTGCACGACGTGGCGCCCGGCCTTGCCGCTGCCGCCGGTGAACATGATCCGCTTCGTCATTTTGCTCTCCCTAAGATTCATGTGTATTGTCAGACAATATCGAACTCTGCAATCGCCTGCCACGGCGAGCGGCAAAAACCCGCTTCAACAATTCGCCGGCAAGCTGCAGCGCCGTCATCCATCATGCAAATAGGACGAAATGACATGAACACGACCGCCGCGAGCGAAAAGATCGGCTTCATCGGGCTTGGCCTGATGGGGCACGGGATCGCGAAGAACATCGTCGACAAGGGCTATCCGCTGACGTTTCTCGGCCGCAAGAACCGCGCGCCGGCGGAAGACCTGCTCGGCCGCGGTGCCAAGGAAGCGGAGACCTCGCGCGACGTCGCGGCGGCATCGACGGTTGTCTTCATCTGCGTCACCGGCTCGCGCGAGGTCGAAGCCATCATCCGCGGCCCAGGCGGCCTCAAGGAAGGCCTGAAGCAGGGATCGGTTGTCGTCGACTGCTCGACCTCTGATCCCGTTTCGACGGTGGCGCTGGCCGCCGAACTCAAGGGGCTCGGCGTCGATTATGTCGATGCCCCGCTCAGCCGCACCCCGAAGGAGGCTTGGGAAGGCACGCTCGACGCCATGGTCGGCGCGCCCGATGCGGTCTTTGCCCGGCTGAAGCCGGTGCTCGAAACCTGGGCCGGACGCATCGTCCACATCGGCGACACCGGCGATGGCCACCGCATGAAGCTGCTCAACAATTTCATCTCGCTCGGCTACGCCGCGATCTATTCCGAGGCGCTGGCGCTGGCGCAGAAGGTCGGCATCTCGCCGCCGCGCTTCGACAGCGTCATCCGCAACGGCCGCATGGATTGCGGCTTCTACCAGACCTTCATGCGCTGGACGCTGGAAGGCGACCGCGACGCGCACAAATTCACGATCGCCAACGCCTTCAAGGATCTCACCTATCTCGAATCGATGGCGGGTGCTGCCGGCATCGCCAACCCGCTCGGCAACGCCACCAAGAACGCCTTCGCCGGCGCCTTCGCCACCGGCCCCGCCAACCAGTATGTGCCGATGCTGGCGACGCACATCGGCAAGGTCAACGGCGTCGACCTGATGCCGACCAGGGATGGCAAGAAGCAGACGATCTGAGAACGTTGGGATTAACGCCTGGGGGTGTCGCAACTGCAAACGTTCGCTGCCGACCAGCTACATCCGCCAATCTCCAACGCTGGCGATTAGCATATGACACCACACCTTCGTCATCCCAGGGCGGAGCAAGGATGACGAAGGGAGGGTTTCGGCTAATCTCCTAAATTTGCGATTTGCGACTAACGGGAATGATCGACCTTCGTTGCTGGTTGACCCGACTTACACGCAGTTGGCCGAGAAACGATCGAATCAGCGGCGAAACCGGCCGATAATGTCGGTATTGGCGAGAAGTCTGTGCACCAAAGCACGCGCACTTCCGATCGGAAGAAGCCGGAAACAAAAAACCGCCTCGGCGGGCGGATCGTTGGAGCCAATTGGCACCATATCAAAATTAGTAGCATAGCTGCCGGCACAAAGCAAGAACAAAATAGCTGCGAAGGCAAAAAAGTCCGAATTCCTGTCCCACCCGAGGTCGCCGCCCCTCATTGCTTGGCCCTAAGGTTGGTGATTGGCGAAAGCCGAAGTGGCATCCAATCTCCCCCCTCTGTTGCGCTGGGCAATCGCATTTGGATTCTTACGAAGATGGACCCCCACCCTAACCCTCCCCACAAGGGGGAGGGAACGCTGCCGCGCGGATAGTGATGGGGTGGACGCCCCCTCGACGGCATCGATGTGCCAGAATGGTGGTGTTTGACAGCCACCGTAAGAGAGGGAGCGTCCACAATGGAAGTTAACACGATCGGATTGGACCTAGCGAAGAATGTGTTTCAGGCGCATGGAGCCGATGCGGCGGGCGCCATTGTTTTCCGCAAGCAACTGCGACGCGACAAGGTGCTTGCGTTTCTCGCTGGGCAGCCGGCCTGCTTGGTCGCCATGGAGGCCTGTTCTGGGGCGCATCACTGGGCGCGCGAGATCGGCAAGCTCGGGCACACCGTTCGTCTGATCCCGCCATCCTATGTGAAGCCTTTCGTGAAGCGGCAGAAGAACGACGCCGCCGATGCCGAGGCGATCTGCGAGGCCGCGCAGCGGCCGACCATGCGCTTTGTCGCCGTGAAGAGTGAGGAGGAGCAGGCGAGTGCGGCCGTATTCCGGGCTCGTGATCTGCTGGTGCGGCAGCGCACCCAGACGATCAACGCCTTGCGCGGCCATCTTGCAGAATATGGACTGGTCGTTGCCCAGGGCCCTTCACATACTGCCAAGCTGATGGAAAAGGTAGAGGATCCTGAGGGCGATCTGCCAGAAGCAGCCCGCCTGGCCCTCACCGTGCTGGTCGATACGCTGAGATCGCTGGAGGAAAGGATCAAGCAGCTCGATGCCGAGATTGCACGGCGTGCCCGAGAGGATGAAGACGTGCGGCGGTTGGCAACAATCCCCGGCGTTGGTCCGATAACGGCAACGGCTCTGGTTGCACTGGCGCCTTGCGCCGCAATCTTCCGAAAGGGGCGCGACTTCGCCGCTTGGCTGGGCCTGACGCCGCTGCAACGCTCAACCGGCGGTAAACAGAAGCTCGGTGCAACATCGAAGATGGGCGAGCGTACATTGCGGCGCCTGCTTATCATCGGAGCGAGCGCTGTCGTGCGTCATGCTCGTCGGCGAGGCATTCGGGAAGGATCGTGGCTTGGGCGCATGCTCGCCCGCAAGCCGCCAATGCTTGTGGTCGTCGCTCTTGCCAACAAGATGGCCCGCATCGTCTGGGCGCTCATGGCAAGAGGTGGGACCTACAGGGCTCCGGCCGTGGCAGCATAGCAGCTCGGTCTGAGGTCGTCGCAGGTGTAGGAAGGTCACACGGAGAGGTATGGCGCGACAGTCGATGAGAGACGGATCGGAAAAACCAGTTCAGCACAGAGCGCTTCGAGCGCGCGGTAGTGATATGGATCCGATCGGCGAACTCCCATACGGGCCGGCGGCAAATGGAAGGCCGCATCAGAGGCCGGACAGATGTCAGCACCCGACTACGCGCCGCTATACTGCCTTTCGAAGATTCTTCTTGCGCTCACGGGGGCGTCCACAGATGTGCTGAAGGTTCTGCAAAAAGTTTTGGAGAGAGAACGGGGCTTGCTCTGAGGGGCGAGCGGCCATGGCACGGTGGTGACGTTGCGATCACCGATTCCCGTGGAAGGGGAAGTGCCATGACCAATCGAGACGTTAGACTGAGCAGAGGCGAGTTGAAAGCGTTGCTGTTGTCGGATGAGGACGGCTTTCGCCAGGCATTGCAGAGTGTCGTGCAGGAGGTTCTTGAAGCCGAGATGACGGAGGCGATCGGGGCCGAGAAAGGCGAGCGGACGGCGGAGCGGACGAGTTACCGGTCCGGCTATTACGAGCGCAAGCTGGTGACGCGGGTCGGGGTGCTGGAGCTTCGCGTTCCGCAGGATCGGGCTGGCCGGTTCTCGACGGAGTTGTTTGAGCGCTACCAGCGTTCGGAGAAGGCATTGGTGTCGGCGCTGGTCGAGATGTACGTGCAGGGCGTTTCGACCCGCAAGGTGAAGGCGGTGACGGAGGAACTGTGCGGCCACTCTTTCTCGGCCTCGACGGTGAGCGAGGCGACGATGCGGCTGGATGAGGCGCTCAAGGCGTTCTTCACGCAGCG